>NZ_JBFUHR010000012.1:0-156465 GCF_056402295.1 Pseudomonas sp. P4_B3 | reverse complement strand
GACCTTGAGTCCCCTGAAGGGCCGTCGAAGACTACGACGTTGATAGGTTGGGTGTGTAAGCGCTGTGAGGCGTTGAGCTAACCAATACTAATTGCCCGTGAGGCTTGACCATATAACACCCAAGCAATTTGACTACTCGAAAGAGCATCAGATTGCGGTGTGTGAAGACGAAAATGAACCGAAAGTTCGACGCTCACAAAACACCGAAAGCTATCACCTGCCCAATTTGCTGAAGCGAGGCCATCTGGTCACGACTCAGTACCCGAATTTCTTGACGACCATAGAGCATTGGAACCACCTGATCCCATCCCGAACTCAGCAGTGAAACGATGCATCGCCGATGGTAGTGTGGGGTTTCCCCATGTGAGAGTAGGTCATCGTCAAGATTAAATTCCGAAACCCCAATTGCGAAAGCAGTTGGGGTTTTGTTTTTGTCCGCAGAAAAACTCATACAGCAATACCGGACAGCTCCACGCTGTCACAGTCTCCCGACAATGTTAAGGTTCGCCCTTGGCGTTTGTATTTTCCAAGGAAGCCTTTATGCCGGACGCGACGTCCCTCAGTGCTGGTTTTATGGTGGTTCACGGCAACCGCCTGGATGAGTTGCGCAGCCTGGTGGTCAGCTGGATGCGGCGCTACCCGCTGGCTCCCCTGGAGAATGAAATCGCGTTGGTGCAAAGCAATGGCATTGCCCAATGGCTGAAGCTGGCACTGGCGGAAGATTCTGAGGACGACGACATGGGAGGCTGCGGCATCGCCGCGGCCATTGACGTGCAGTTGCCCGGTAGTTTCATGTGGCAGCTCTATCGCATGGTACTTGGCCGTGACGAAATTCCGGTCAAGTCCCTGCTCGATAAAGCACCGCTGACCTGGCGTCTGATGCGCCTGCTGCCGCAATTGATCAACCAACCGCACTTCGAGCCGCTGCAGCGTTTCCTGACCCATGACACCGATCTGCGCAAACGCTATCAATTGGCCGAGCGTCTGGCGGATCTGTTCGACCAATACCAGGTCTATCGGGCTGACTGGCTGGAAGACTGGGCAGAAGGTCGACATCAAACAAGAAACGGCAGGGGCGAAGCCAAACCCCTGACCCCGGCCAATTGCTGGCAGGCAGAGTTATGGCGCGCACTCTTGCTGGATGTGGGAGAAGAAGGCATGGCGCAAAGCCGTGCCGGGGTCCATCAGCGATTTGTCGAGCGTATCAACAATCTCGAAGTCGCCCCCAAGGGATTACCCTCACGAGTGATCGTTTTCGGGATTTCTTCGCTGCCTGCGCAAGCCCTGGAGGCACTGGCGGGACTGGCACGATTCAGCCAGGTCCTGCTGTGCGTACACAACCCGTGTCGTCATCATTGGGCGGACATCGTCGCCGATAAAGACCTGTTGCGGCATCAATACAAGCGTCAGGCCCGCAAGAGCGGCATGCCGGTAGTGATCGACCCGCAAACCCTGCATCAACATGCCCACCCGCTGCTGGCTGCCTGGGGCAAGCAGGGGCGGGACTACATCAACCTGCTCGACAGTTACGACGATCCCAACAGCTATCGTTCGGCATTCCGCGACGGGCGCATCGACCTGTTCAGTGATGGTCAGCCGCTGAATGTGCTCAACCAGTTGCAGGACGACATCCTCGAGTTGCGCCCCCTCAACGAGACTCGGGAGCGTTGGCCGGCTATCGATCTGCACAAGGACGAATCGATCCGTTTTCACGTCGCCCACAGCGCCCAGCGAGAAGTCGAGATTCTCCACGATCAACTGCTCGCGCGTTTCAGCGCCGACCCGCACTTGCGGCCCCGGGACATTATCGTGATGGTCCCGGACATCGACAGTTACGCACCGCACATTCGTGCCGTGTTTGGTCAGCTTGACCGCCAGGATCCGCGCTTCATTCCGTTTACCCTGGCGGACCAGGGCCAGCGTGGCCGCGATCCACTACTGATTGCGGTCGAGCACCTGCTCAAGCTGCCTGACAGCCGATTCCCCGTCAGTGAGATTCTCGATCTGCTGGACGTCCCGGCACTGCGTGCTCGCTTTGGTGTTGAGGAGCGCGATCTGCCGACGCTGCACCGCTGGATCGAAGGTGCCGGCATTCGCTGGGGCATGAACGCCGAGCAGCGTGCCGGGCTCGGGCTGCCGAATGAACTGGAGCAAAATAGCTGGCGTTTCGGCTTGCGCCGGATGTTGCTCGGTTATGCCGTTGGCAGCGCCGATGCTTATGAGGGTATCGAGCCCTACGACGAAATCGGGGGCCTGGACGCCGCGCTAATCGGCCCGCTGGTTGCGCTGCTGGACGCGCTGGAAGTGGCTCACCACGAACTTTCTCAGCCTGCATCGCCGGGGCAATGGGGCTTGCGCTTGCAGGCGTTGGTGCAGTTGTTCTTCCTTGCCAGTAACGAACACGATGACTACTTGCTGGCTCAGCTCGAAGAGCTGCGTGAGACCTGGCTCGAGACCTGCGAGTCGGTCGGGTTGCAGGACGAGTTACCGCTGACCGTCGTCCGTGAAGCCTGGCTTGCGGGTCTGGATCAGGGCCGTTTGTCCCAACGCTTTCTGGCCGGAGCGGTCAACTTCTGCACCTTGACGCCCATGCGCGCCATCCCGTTCAAACTGGTGTGCCTGCTGGGCATGAATGACGGCGATTATCCGCGCGCGCAGCCGCCACTGGATTTCGATCTCATGGGCAGTGATTACCGTCCAGGTGACCGCTCCCGACGCGAAGATGACCGCTACCTGCTACTGGAAGCCTTGTTGTCGGCACGGGACCAGCTCTACATCAGTTGGGTGGGCCGCAGCATCCGCGATAACAGCGAGAGGCCTGCGTCGGTGCTGATCGGCCAGTTACGCGACCACTTGGCCAGCGGTTGGCGATTGTCACAAAGCGACAATGATCTGCTGGAGGCCATGACCCGGGAACACCCGTTGCAACCTTTCAGTGCCCGCTACTTTCACGAAGGGGATGAGTCGTTCAGCTACGCCACCGAATGGCAGGTGATTCATCAGGCGACAGAGCAACAGGCAAGCGCGGAAGTGCTCGAGGCTCACGTTCAGGACGAACCACTGAGTCTCGGTCAGTTGCAGGATTTCCTGCGCAACCCGGTACGGCACTTTTTCAGCCAGCGCCTGAAGGTCTTCTTCGAGGCGGCCGAAGTGCCCTTGGCTGATGAAGAGCCTTTTGTCCTGGATGCGTTGCAGCGTTACAGCCTAAGTGACCGTTTGCTCGAAGCGGCGCTGGCTGACCCGGGAAATACCGGACAGGCACTGGAGGATCAGGCGAAACGCCTGCAAAACAGCGGGCTGCTGCCCATGGCCGGATTCGGTGAGTGCCTGCAGCGTGAATTGATCGAGCCATTACCTGACTTGCTGCAACGCCACCAACAGCTCCTGGCTTTGTGGCCTACACCGCTCAGCAGCGCGTTGCCAGTCAGTCTTGAACTGCAAGGCCTGCACATTGAGGGCTGGCTCAGCGGCCTGCATCAGCGCGCCGATGGTGGATTGCTGTCTATCACTACGATCCCCAACAGTATCGGCTCGATCAAGTCACGCAAATGGCATCGTCTGACACGTCCGTGGCTCACTCATCTGGTGGCTTGTGCCAGTGGCGTGGCGTTGACCACCGCATTGGTGGCCAGTGACGACAGCCTGCTGCTCGCTCCGCTGGATGAGACCACAGCGCAGAAAATTCTCGGTGACCTGTTGATGGCCTGGCAGTCGGGCATGCGCCAGCCTCTGCCGATCGCGGTCAAGACAGCCTTTGCGTGGCTGGGGCAAACCGACCCGGTCAAGGCCGATGCCGCTGCGCGCAAGGCCTATGAAGGCGACGGGCAGACGACGGACGGAGAGCGTCGCGAAAGCCCGGCACTCGCTCGCCAATTCGCCGATTACGATGCCTTGAATGCCGATGAGACGTTCCCCGATTGGTGTGACGCGCTCTATCGCCCGCTTCTTGAAGCTCCTTGGCGTTCACTGTCCAGCGAGGAGTCGCGCTGATGAGCACGAAGACACCGTTGGCCCTGGCCTTCCCGCTGCGTGGCAGCCAGTTGATCGAAGCCAGTGCCGGGACCGGCAAGACGTTCACCATTTCCGCGCTGTACCTGCGTCTGGTGCTTGGCAATGGCGGGGAGGACAGTGGCTTCGGACGTGAGCTGTTGCCGCCGCAAATCCTCGTCGTGACGTTCACCGACGCCGCTACCAAAGAGCTGCGCGAACGCATTCGCACGCGGCTCGCCGAGGCCGCGCGATTTTTCCGCGATGAAACACCTGCCCCCGACAGCCTGATTGCCGAGTTGCGTGATCAATATTTGCCCGAGCAATGGCCCGGGTGCGCAAACCGCCTGGATATCGCGGCGCAGTGGATGGATGAGGCGGCGGTGTCGACCATCCACAGTTGGTGCCAGCGCATGTTGCGCGAGCACGCCTTCGACAGCGGCAGCCTGTTTACCCAGACCCTGGAAACCGACCACAGCGACTTGCTGGGGGAAGTCCTGCGCGATTACTGGCGGCTGTTCTGTTACCCGATGCAAGGTGACGCATTGAATTGGGTACGCAGCAATTGGGGCGGACCGGCGGCGCTGCTGCCGCGGATTCGTGCGCTGTTCGCCAGCGAGCGGGATAAGCTGCAAGGGAAAGAGCCCGCCGAAGTGATTTCGCAATGCCTGCAAGAACGACGGGCGGCACTGATCGAACTCAAGAAGCCCTGGCTGCAGTGGGCGGACGAGTTGCTTGCGATCTGTCACCAGGGCGTTGCCGGCAAGGCTGTCGACGGTCGCAAGATGCAGGCTCGCTATTTCGAGCCCTGGTTTGAAAAGATCAAAGCCTGGGCCGAAGACGAATCCCTCGAGCAATTGGATATCGGCACCGGCTTCACGCGCCTGACCCCTGATGGCATGGCCGAAGCCTGGAAGGGCGAAGCGCCTCGACATCCGGGGCTCGATGCGATGGCCGGCCTCAAGGCCTGTCTCGATGGGTTGCCAACACCTGATGCCGCCGTGCTGCAACATGCGGCCCGCTGGGTCGGGGCGCGATTCGAGGAAGAGAAACGTCGCCGTGCGGAAATGGGTTTCGACGACATGTTGCTGCGCCTTGATGCGGCCTTGCAGTCCGATGGCGGCGAGCGACTGGCAACCCTGATTCGTGAACAGTTTCCGGTCGCCCTGATCGATGAGTTCCAGGACACCGACCCGGTGCAATACCGGATCTTCGAGAGTATCTACCGCATTGAAGAGAACAGCCCCGAGTGCGGTCTGTTCCTGATCGGCGACCCGAAACAGGCGATCTACGCTTTTCGCGGTGCCGACATCCATACCTACCTGCGCGCCCGGCAGGCCACCACTGGCCGCCTGCACACCCTGGGCACCAACTTCCGCTCGAGCCATGGCATGGTCAACGCGGTGAACCATGTGTTCGAGCGCGCCGAAGCTCGGGAGTCAGGGCGCGGCGCTTTCCTCTTTCGGCAGAAGAATGGCGACAACCCGGTGCCGTTCACGCCAGTTGCCTCCCAGGGCCGCAAAGAAGTCTTGCGTATCAATGACCAGGTAATCCCTGCCTTGAACATCTGGCACTTGCCGGCCGAACAACCGTTGTCCGGTGCGGTGTACCGGCAACAACTGGCGGCGGCCTGCGCCAGTGAAATCACAGCATTGCTCAATGGCGGGCAGCAGGGGCAAGCGGGGTTCAGCCAAGACGGCAAAGCCTTCAGGGGCCTGCTGCCGGCGGACATCGCCATCCTGGTCCGCGACGGCAAGGAGGCGCAGGCGGTTCGTGCGCAATTGGCCGCCCGTGGCGTGCGCAGTGTTTACCTGTCGGACAAGGACTCGGTGTTCGCCGCCCAGGAGGCGCATGACGTGCTGACCTGGCTCAAGGCCTGCGCCGAGCCGGATGTCGAGCGCCCGCTGCGAGCCGCGTTGGCCAGCATCACGTTGAACCTTTCGTTGACTGAGCTGGAGCGGCTGAATCAGGACGAGTTGGCCTGGGAATCCCGGGTCATGCAGTTCCGTGGCTATCGCGAAGTCTGGCGCAAGCAGGGCGTACTGCCGATGCTGCGGCGCTTGCTGCATGACTTCCGTCTGCCCCAGGCGTTGATCGCCCGCAGTGACGGCGAGCGGGTTTTGACGAATCTGTTGCACCTGTCCGAATTGTTGCAACAGGCGGCCGCGGAACTCGATGGCGAGCAAGCCCTGATCCGGCATTTGTCCGAGCATCTGGCGTTGTCCGGGCAGGCTGGCGAAGAGCAGATCCTGCGTCTGGAAAGTGATGAGCAATTGGTCAAGGTCGTGACCATTCACAAGTCTAAAGGCCTTGAATATCCCTTGGTGTTCCTGCCGTTCATTTGCTCGGCGAAACCGGTGGATGGCAGCCGCCTGCCGTTGCACTACCACGATGAATCCGGCAATGCTCAGGTCACGTTGAAGCCGACGACAGAATTGATTGCCCTGGCTGACGATGAGCGTCTGGCCGAGGATCTGCGCTTGCTCTATGTCGCCCTGACCCGGGCGCAACACGCTTGCTGGCTGGGGGTGGCCGACCTCAAGCGCGGCAACAACAATGGCTCGGTGCTGCATCTGTCGGCATTGGGTTATCTGCTGGGCGGCGGTGCGTCATTGGCCGATTCCCCGGCGTTGCAGCTTTGGTTGCGGGACCTGCAACAGGACTGCCCGGCGCTGGCGTATGCCGAGATGCCTGAAGCGACTGCAGAGCATTACCGGCCACCGCAAAATGACGCGGCACTGCTGGTTCCGCTGGTTCCGAAACGCAAGGCCAGTGAAAACTGGTGGATCGCTTCCTACAGCGCGTTACGCATTGGCGACACCCTGAGTGTCGGCACCGACGAGGCGCCGGAGAGCCCGCAGGCGCAAAAACTGTTCGATGACGAACGCCTCGACCCGCAGGCCCCCAGGGAAGTGGTGACCGGTGGCGGCGATATCCATCGCTTCCCGCGCGGCCCGAATCCCGGCACCTTCCTCCATGGCTTGCTCGAGTGGGCGGGAGGCGAGGGTTTTGATGCGGCACCGCAAGAGGTGATCGACGCCATTGCCCGTCGCTGCAACCGTCGAGGCTGGGAGGGCTGGATCAGCACCTTGAGTGACTGGCTGCAGCATCTGCTCAAGTCGCCGTTGCAACTGGGCGGCGGTCAGGCGCCGGTGGTATTTGGCCAGTTGACGCAGTATCAGGTCGAGATGGAGTTCTGGTTCGCCAGCCATAAGGTCGATGTGCTCAAGCTCGATGCGCTGGTGTGCCAATACACCCATAACGGCGTGGCCCGGGTGGCCGCGGAACCGGTGTTGCTCAACGGCATGTTCAAGGGTTTCATCGACCTGACGTTCGAACATGACGGCCGCTATTACGTGGCCGATTACAAATCCAACTGGCTTGGCGTCGATGATGCGGCCTACACCGCGCAGGCCATGGAACAATCGATTCTCGACAACCGTTATGACTTGCAATACGTGTTGTACCTGTTGGCCCTGCACCGCCAGCTCAAGGCGCGGCTCGCCGATTACGACTACGACCGGCATGTCGGCGGTGCGTTGTACCTGTTTTTGCGCGGTACGCGTGCGGCCAGCCAGGGTGTGTTTTTCGCCCGGCCGCGAAGAGAGCTGATCGAGCGTCTGGACAGACTGTTCCAGGGCAAGCCAGAGCCCAAGGCCGAGCCCGCCTGGGAACAGGGAGTACTGTTATGAATCGCACATTCGCCGATTTGTTGCCCACATCGCTGGCAGCCGAAAGCCTGGCCGATCTGGCGCCGCTGAGTCGTGCCGACGACTTGCTGTTGTTGCTCACGCGCTGGGTCGAACGTGGCTGGTTGCGCGCGCTGGACAAAGCCTTTGTGGCGTTTCTGCATGAACTGGCTCCGGAGGATGATCCGTTGGTGTTACTGGCGGCCGCGCTGACCAGTCACCAATTGGGCCATGGGCATGTCTGTCTCGACCTGTTCGAGACGCTGAAAGAACCGGACTTCGCCCTGTCGTTACCACCCGAAGGTGACGTGCAAGGCGGCGCGATGCTGTTGCCCTCGCAATTGCTGGGATCGCTGGACGGTGCTCACTGGTGCAAGGTGCTGGCCGCCAGCAACCTAGTCGCGCTGGCCGTTGACAGCCGTGACAACGTGCGCGACCGACCTTTGGTTTTATCGGGCAAGCGCTTGTACCTGCGCCGCTATTGGGCCTACGAGCGGCGGATTGACCTTTCACTGCGCGAGCGTTTGACGGAACACGAGTCCACGCCGAACGACTTGCTCCAGCGCCTCACCGGGCTGTTTGGTCCTGCCCGGTCCGGTGACGTAATCGACTGGCAGAAGCTCGCGTGCGCACTGGCGACCCGCAGCGCCTTCAGCATCGTGACGGGGGGGCCGGGAACCGGCAAGACCACCACCGTCGTGCGCTTGCTGGCGTTGCTCCAGGCGCCGGCAGTCGAGGCCGGCATGCCCCTGCGCATTCGTCTCGCCGCGCCGACCGGCAAGGCCGCGGCGCGTCTGACAGAATCCATCAGCCAGCAAGTCCGGACCTTGAAGGTCACCCAAGACATACGAGACAAGATCCCCTCCGACGTCACCACCGTTCACCGCCTGCTCGGCAGCCGCCCCGGGACTCGTCATTTTCGCCATCACGCGGGCAATCGCCTGCCGCTGGATGTGTTGGTGGTAGACGAGGCCTCGATGATCGACCTGGAAATGATGGCCAACCTGCTCGACGCCTTGCCGGCCCATGCGCGCCTCGTGCTGTTGGGGGACAAGGATCAACTGGCTTCGGTAGAGGCCGGTGCGGTATTGGGGGATCTGTGTCGCGACGCGGAGGCTGGCTGGTACAGCTCCCAGACGCGCCAGTGGCTGGAAACCGTCAGTGGCGAAAACCTGCAGGCCAGCGGATTGCAGGAGGACATGCAGGGCACTCATCCATTGGCCCAACAGGTCGTGATGTTGCGCCATTCCCGGCGATTCGGTGAGGGCAGCGGCATTGGCCAACTGGCTCGCTGGGTCAACCAGCAGCAACCCGAAGAAGCCCGAAAGTTGTTGTCGGCGCGCAGCCATGACGATGTGTATTGCCTGGCCCTCAAGGGGGAGCAGGACCGGGCCCTGGAACGCTTGCTTCTCGATGGTCATGGTGACGGCCCGCAGGGCTATCGACATTACCTGAGCGTGCTGCGTAATCAGCGGCCGCCACTGGACAGCCCGCAGGATGATTCGCGCTGGATTGATTGGGCTCGGAATGTGTTGCAGGCTTTCGACGCATTCCAGTTGTTATGTGCCGTGCGCAAGGGGCCGTGGGGTGTTGAAGGCTTGAACCAACGGGTGACGGACGCGTTGCTGAGGGCCCGTCTGATCGACAGCGACCAGCAATGGTACGAAGGTCGCCCTGTCCTGATGACCCGCAACGATTACGGGCTGGGTTTGATGAACGGCGATATCGGCATTGCCCTCAAGCTCCCGGAACAGGAAGGCCACGGAAAACAGGTTTTGCGCGTGGCATTCCCACGCAATGATGGCCAGGGTGGCGTGCGATTTGTCCTGCCCAGCCGTCTGAATGATGTCGAAACCGTGTACGCCATGACCGTGCATAAATCCCAGGGCTCGGAGTTCGCGCATACCGCATTGATTCTTCCTGATGCCTTGAATCCAGTGCTCACCAAGGAACTGATCTACACCGGAATTACCCGGGCCAAGGACTGGTTCACCTTGATCGAGTCGCGTGCGGGCGTGTTTGAAGAGGCGGTGAAACGCCGGGTCAAACGCTTGAGCGGGCTGATGCTGGAGCTAAAGGAAGCCAGCGAGCCGACAGGCTGAAAGGTCATTAATCGGCAAACAGCATCTCCCGGCTTTCGCCCATCAGCAGACCCTGATTCTGCTCGGTGACCTCGCGGATGTAATCCCATAACAGGGTGATCCGCTTGAGCTTGCGCAGGTCTTCGCGGCAGTACATCCAGAACTTCAAGGAATACAGGTTTCTCCCAATGTTTACGGGGTTAAACCTTTATGAATCGCCTTTTAGAACGCTCTGCTGTTACAAGTCCTGTACCAATTCTTGTAGGTCCTTCGAGACCCACCACGAGACTCGCTAAACCGTATCACTACAGACGCAACGGTATTTACTACGTACGCCTCAGGGCTACAGGCAGCACCACTGAGTTCGCTTCGGTTTCCCTCAAGACCAGCAATAGGCGTGATGCATTAGACGCATCAGAACAGCTCGCGGGGTCTGTCAGGACGTTCCATCTGGCAAACCCAGAAGCCTCTTGGGGGGAGCTGAAAGAGCATTTCCGTTTGGCCTCGGCGGAGCTGTTTGAGTTCGGAGGTGATGGCGACGTTACGCAGGTGTGGGGTGGTCTGCATGACAGCAACACTGGCCCTGTGGGCGGTTCGCTCAGTTACCCCAAATCCGCAAAGAGCGCTTCGCTATCTCTATCTGTAATCGCCCCAGCAGTGACCTTTGAGGCCCTTTCATCGCTCTACTTGGCCGACCGTGGGCAGGATCAGAAGGCATCGACCCTCAAGGAAACCAAGATTTGCCACGGCACCCTCTCTGCGGCTCTCGGTGAACTGGATATGCGGACTCATTCACGGGCTGACCTCGTCGCGCTGCGTGATCGTCTTGCAGATGGTCGAATGCCCTCAACGGTCAATAAGCTGATCGTGAAGCTATCGGCTGTCCTCGCGTGGTCAGTTGAAAACGGTCACATATCCAAGTCATACGATAAGAAACTGAAGCTCACTAAGGGCCTAGAGTCGAACCGTAAGGCGTTCACACAGGATCAGGTGTRCATGCTGGTGGCCTATTCCAACACGCTCCCTGAGTCCTCATGGAAGCGCTGGCTATTGAGCCTTGGAGCCATCACTGGCGGGCGCCTCAATGAAATCTCACAGTTGACGGTAAGTGACGTGCAGACTCTTGCTTCAGGTATCACCGCTATACACATCAACGAGGTAGGTGAAGGAAAGTCGATCAAGAACAAACGCAGTGAACGGCTGGTGCCACTGACTGACGGTGCCTATGGGTTCGACCTCACAGCATTCCTGCGGTATGTCGATGCGCGCAAGGTCAGTGGGTCAGACTCATTAGCTCAGATCGGCTACAAGACAGCGGGAGAGTGGGTAAATCAACAGGCAATCCCAGAGGCTCTTGGTGACACCTATGGCCCAGGCTTGGTGTTCCATTCGTTGCGTCACTCGTTGGCTTCGCTAATGCAGGTCAAAGGAGTTCCCACGACGCATGCTCAGGCTGTGATGGGTCATGCTTCTGGCACGATTACTTTTGACACATACGGCTCTGGAGTTCCCGTAGAAACTATCGCTGAGGTACTTAAGGGGCTTTTTTGTCAGTGGCAGCGACCGACCCGAATTGAAAATGGTTTGCACCCGTGAGGCATATCTCGCGCTCGCGGCCGCCCGCGTTTCCCCCGTGGGGGTGGGCGGCTTCTGTGCTGCCGCTGATGGGGCGGAGGGGGTGCCTTTGTTGTGCTTGCCGGGGCTGGGGGCTGGGGCTGTCTGGTGGGCTTGGTCGGGGCCAGCCTCTCCTACATCCACAGGGCTATAGGCCGTGAGCTAGGCGGCGTGACGCGTTGCTGTCTATGGCAGGCTGTGATGGTCGCTGGCCTGTGACGCTGTCTATGCCGGGGCTGTCGCTTTGTGTCCGCTGGTGGCTGGCTGGCGAGCTGTCAGGTGCTGTCGAGTGATGCCGGTCTGGTCTGCCGCTGTCAGAAGGGGGCGGGGTCATGTGGTGCCAACAATCATCCGGTTTATGACACCATTCAGGCAGGGTGTTGAAGGGTGACAACAAACTAGGGGTTTACACTTCATGTCACCATCCGTATTCTTGTCACCATTACTTGGCACCACGAGCCAAGACCACGGGACTACAGACAATGACTTCTCGCACCTTTGCTTACTGCCGTGTATCCACTGCCGAGCAGACCACTGAAAACCAGATCCTCGCCATCAAAACAGCAGGCGTCACCATCAAGCCAGCGCGCATAATCAGCGAGACTATCAGCGGTGCCGTATCTGCCTCGGAACGTCCGGGGTTTCAGAAGCTGCTTGAGCGCATGGAGGAGGGTGACACACTAGTTGTTCTCAAGATGGATCGACTAGGCCGTGACAGCATCGACATTCAGCAGACCATCGAGCGGCTGGCCGCTGCTGGTATCAGCGTTAACAGCCTTGACCTACCGGGCGTAGACCTGACCAGTACAGCCGGTGCCCTGACTATGAAGGTGCTGGCCGCTGTGGCCGATATGGAGCGCTCCCGGATCAAAGAGCGGACTATGGAAGGGCTGGCGCGTGCCGTTGCCGCTGGCGTGAAGCTGGGGCGACCAGTGGCCGACGATGTGACCGGGGCTGTCCGGGAGCTGCGGGAACGTGGGCACAGCCAATCAGAAGTGGCGACCATGTTGGGGCTGTCTGTCCGCACCGTGAAGCGACATTGTGCAAAGCTGGAAGGAGATGCATGACTTTTGGCAAAGGACTGTATCTGGGCACGCTCAAGGCGTCCTATAGCATCGAGGCGCTGACTGGCTCCGACCTCATCGAAGCACAGCGTGTGCTAGCGATCTACACATAGGTTGAGATACAGGGTGAGGAATGCAACCAGAAAGCCCGCGAGAAGCTATTACAGCTAAAACTGGCAGCATCTGGGGTTCGTTTAGGGGGTGACGGCTTGAAATGGCTCCTGCGCCCCCAGATCCGCGTCACTGTGGCGCTGGCTCTATTCATCGTCGCCCACATTCCGCTGATGTTCACCTGGCTCATTCTTGACTGCGCGTAACCCAATCAGCCCCAGATCGCGCACAGACAGCGACGGAACGCAGTACTGACCGACGCACCACGAAAAGCCTCAGGCGCTCACAGCGAGCCTCTGGGGCTTTCTCGTTTGGGATAACTCTCACACTACTGACGGGAAGTCTCACGGCGTGAGACTAATACTGGATTATGGTTTAAGTTGAATTATAGGAAATAAACTTCCCGTGTGACTCGATTGGCTAATCTGGTCACAAAGTCTCACAGCGCTACAGCCCTTATAAACCGGGGCTTTCAGAGTCTCACAGCCTTTAAGTTGCATTATAGAAGAAACCCCCAGTAGCAACAGTAGTGTAGTAGTGATGGTAGTTACAGTAGCACTCAGTGTTGTCTATTAGGGAGAGTAGGTTAAGTAGTCTACAGTGGGAGATGTAGTGTAGTAGCCCAGTATTGTCTAGTTGCTCAAGTAGTGATAGTTGTTCCCTCCCTTCTTCTCCTTAATGGAGAGAGGGAGAGCTAATAGACGCTACTAGGTATCCAACCCAGCCAGCCCCAGACCGCGCGCAGACCGCAACGGGGCAGAGCACTGACCTACGCGTCCCACAAAAAGCTCAGGCGCCCATAGCGAGGCTCAAGGGCTCTCTCGTTTTGGCCGGGAGTCCCAGAAAGTCTCACACCGATAGACCCGGTAATTAAGTTACATTATAGAATAGCGAGTCGAGTATTCGCCCTATCGCGATATATACAAACGGTCAAGCGTTGTTTCAATTGCACAGGTCGATGTCCTAAATGAGAATTATTATTAGGTTCATCGGTCTGCGATCCCAATGGAATTGGTAGGACAAGAAGAACAGTTGCAACAGTAGCAACAGTATCAATTCTTCTTTTCTCTTATGAGAAAAGACCCGCTAGGGAAAGTGACAGTAGCAACCAGTAACAACCATTAGCGGCCAGTTTCTTTAATGGGGCATTAATTGTTCGGTCCTCACTGCGCACACTCACCGCCACCTTAACAATCACAGAGAGGTAACAGACCATGGCAACTCCAATTACCGGCGACTTCGGCGCATTTAAGGCGACCAAGAAGCAAGGCGTAACGCTGCACAATATGCCGGTGCATCCAAGCACTGATGTGAGCAACAAAGCTTCCTCTATTAACCAAGAGCACGAGAGTGGCAAGCGTTACGGCGCCATGATTACTGTCAGTGGCTACGCTAAGCCTGTGCTGTATATGGCCGCTGGCAATAAGCCAAGTGACGCATGGATAGCTATCACCAACGATGGCGCGGATATTGTTCCAGCATAAGGAGGGCAGCATGCTTAATCGCAAAGTTCAGACAGAGCAACAGTACATGCTGGGTCAGATAACCATTGCCAACACTGGCCAGCCAAAACAGGCATCACCTGAGCCTGTCGCGCTGTCTCCGCAGTCGAAGAAGCTGATGCAGGCAGACCTTAAGCGCAACGCTTCGGGGTTTTAAGTTGCTGTATAGATAAGGCTGTGGGGACCCTCCCTGTAGCCACTGTTTCCCAGCTCGCCTTATTAAACTGTGCAAAATTGCATATTTAACTTTCGTAGTGCATAGCTGTCAGCCTTCTGGTTCCGGGGTTCTCCGGTTTGGTCGCCGTCTATATCGGTTCAAGAAGGCTGTCAGCTATCCATTAATGAGAGCAATCCACCCAAATATATAGAGATGACCATGAACCCAGAACCTAGTAAGGCGCTGCCTATTACCCTGCGCGATGCAAAAGGCAATAGCCACAAATTTGTCCCTGATACTCAGGGTATGTTTAACCTCACAGAGATGCACTGTCGTCTAGGCCTACCAAACTCCAAACGTCCAGCCCAATGGCGTACATCCATTTCCCGCGACTTGGCAGCTTGTGCAAATTTGCACAGCTTGGTTGGTAGCGAGACTTTGGGCACCGAGGTAGCCACTATCGCCTACGCTATGTGGGTTAGTAACGACTTCTACAAGATGGTTGTTTCTGTCTTCATCGCTGTCCGCAGTGACGCACTGTTATCAGCTCAGGTATATGAGCGTCTGGCGCAATGGCGCATCAGGAATTGTTTGCCGATAACTGCTACAAGCTCAGGGCATATTCCCGCATCGATAATAAAAACTCGATGACGTGGACAGTTGCTTGTGACATGTATGGCATCGAGCGTCCGCTACTTGCAAAACAATACATTTACGAGACTCATGGCTTCTGGCGCATTGTCTGCGGCGAAGTGGCGGAAACTAGTAAGGGTAGAGCTACTGGGTTCTATGTCCGCAACCGTGGCAACAATGGTCCCGAGTTGGATCTGGCTCCTGGCGCCCGTGATTGGCTGCTGCACAACGTAGGTGCCATCAACTTTGCGACGAAGCCAAACAAACGCTACCGCAAATGACTCGCGCACCATATCTCCTTCCCCTAATCGCAGACGTGGTGTCTTGCTTTGCTCCCGGTCGGCCTCCTCAGTTGCACACAAGGCAAGTTGACCCTGTTACTGGTCAAAGAGTGCGGCCAGAGAAGCACGCTAATAAAAAAAAAAAATAAGAAATAACTAACCCAAACTAACTAATACCCAAGAGGTGACACAATGACTTCCCTGAATTACAACTCCGCGCTGACCATCAATGAAATGGAGGTTCGCCCTGCACTGGAATTGCTCAAGCAATACGGCACCGACCGTGCCAAGGATGAGCTGTCCCGCAACCCTGTATCCCGTGTAGCCGATGGCATCACCGCCAGTTTCCGCGCCTACCGTTCCTACCTGATCCCCGGTCGTGACTCTCACGATGCGAAGTTGCGAGACATGGCGATGGTAGGCGCCGAAGTGGTCAAGCATCTGGAATGCCTCAAGGTACATGGTCGGTACATTGGCGAACTGCCAGCCAACTTGCCACGTCCCGAGGACTACCAGAACGCCTTTACCTTCCTGCTGGAGCTGATGAACAGCATTGAAACCCAAGCCCCTGACAGCGACCTGTTCAGGAACAAGTACCGCTCGCCAGACTTCGCGTATGACGAATGGCAAGCACTGCTAGCCGATCGTTTCTCACCGACCCTACCTGCCTTCATTGGTGCCCTTGCGGGTGCCCGCCGAGATAGCAACGGTGGTCGTCGTACGATCATGGCCCCGACCTATTACAAGAGCTGGGCTTCGGTAGGTGCTGAGGTGTACAGCCTAGTGTTCGATGACGGCTCCCGCTCCCGTGCATTGGCTAAGTCCCTTCGGGCTAAGCTGTCTGTATTGGCCTGCCCGTTCTATGGTCATCAGCACGCACGCTCTCTAGTCGAAGACCTGTCCTGCACGTTGCTCAGTGAAGACGATGCGCTGGCACTGGCCGGAGCTGGCTGGAACGAGCTGCACTCAGACAAGATCCTGCATGCCCTGACATATAACCCGATGTCCAAGGTAGCTGGCCCGCGCCCTGATACTGTCCGCACCTGTGCTGTCGAGTTCAACCTGTCGCGTCTACTCAAGGCAGAGGCAGCTGTAAATGCAGAAGGTAAGGCTGAGGCTGCCCGTATCCGTGATGAAGAGGCTAAGGCTCAGGCTCTGGCTGATCGTACCCGTGATGCCAAGGCACAGCTTGAGCTGCTAGAGAAGATCAAGGCCGGTACTGTCACAGCCGAAGAGCTGGATACAGCCGGTTACTGAGGTCGTTTATCACTGGCACCTTAGGAGCAATCCCTAGGTGCTAGGAGTAAGTGCAGCCCTCTGTGTACTTAGTTCGTTTGAGTCGCCTTTCCCCGATGGCCCTAGTGGCTGTTGGGGGGTTTTTAAATCGGATTGTTACATTGTAACTATTGGTGTGAGGCGCTCTGTGCTGCACTGTGCTATGCGTACCCCCCGCCCCTGCCTGAGGCCCCTCCCTAGACCACAGCGCACAGGAGGAATGCTAGTGGCTACCTTGCCTCAGGCATACAGACCTTGGCCGAGTCCTTACTTAGCGGCATCTGTCTTTTTGCAACCTAGCCCCGCGCTCCGTACGTCGCTATAGCTCTTGGCCCTTGATGGTGAGGTGGCACTCGAATGTCTCTTAACCTCGACCCACCCTGTGCGATTAACCTGCCGTTCTGGCCGACATCTCGTTGATATTTCGTCTCGATTCAAGGGGATGTTCGATCCTTGACAGGCGCAGCCTATGAAAGGCTTGGGTATCAGCGGATTTCAAAGGGTGGCTTACGGCCGACAGAGAACGGACAAAAGCAGACGGTCAGCGCATGTCTGTTTTCAGCTACAAACAATCAGTCAAGTGCGTTTGGGACCTCAGAGGTGAATCATGGGGCGGGCCGGGCTGAATTGCGGCGGTCTCATACTAGACCTTCAGCATTCGAAGGACTAATCTTGCCCCAATAGAAATTTAAGACCTCGCCTGCTGATGATTATCTTTAAAAGCGCAGCCGTTTTCTTAAGAGCCAACCCAAGGAAATTCATCTGTGATTAATAAGTTGCCTAGTAATATTGATGACAGCGATCAAGTAGAAGGTCTTGACGAAGAGGTCACTGAGGGCGAGGTGCTTACAGTTAGGCCGTGGGATCCTAAACATATAAGGATTACCACCAAAAACTTCACTGTACGAGAGATTTTTACTCAGATAGTAGAGGGCGATTTGGACCTTGCCCCTGACTTTCAAAGGAGTTTTGTTTGGAAGATTAGGCAGCAAATTAGGTTGATTGAGTCAATTTTGCTCGGGATTCCTTTGCCTGCATTTTACTTTAATCAAGATGATGTTGGTGCTCATCAGGTAATTGATGGCGTGCAGAGGCTGACAACCATTCGACTTTTTATGTCAGATGAGCTCAAGCTTGAAGAGGAACACATGGAGTATTTAAAGCCATTGCAGGGGCTTTGTTACTCAACATTGGATCCAGCTACGCGTAGACGTTTTTCAGGTACTCAAATTGTCGCTCACGTGATTGAGCCACAAACACCTGATGAAGTTAAGTATGATATTTTCAACCGTGTAAATACTGGCGGGACGCCTCTTAGTCCGCAAGAAATTCGTCACTGTATGAGCAAGGAGCGGTCGAGGTCGTTACTGGCTATTCTAGTCGAAAATACTAATTTCGATGCTGCCACTGGTTTTGCGTTCTGGGGCCAAGATCAAGATGGTTCGATACATCGCGATAATCGCCGTATGTCCGATCGCGAGATGGCGCTTCGTTTTTGTGCGTTTCGTGATTTTTCTGTAGAGAACTATGGCCAGGCAGCAAGTCTAGATTCTTATTTGTTAGATTTTACTAGGCGGCTAGATAGTCATGCTGTAGCAGACACAGAGTATGACGACTTGGTAAGTGTTTTTGATCAAGCGATGATCAACTCTCATGAAATACTAGGCGGGCTTGCTTTTCGACGTTATCAGTACAATAGCTCAAGGCGAGGTCCAATAAACCGTGCGATATTCGAATCCCAGGCCCTTGCGCTGGCAGATTACTCTCTTGAGCAGTTAATGCCTTTTCAAGATCAAATTCTAGTAGGTTTTTTGCAGTTATTTGAAGATCCGGTTTATGACAATGCTGTTAAATCTGGTACTGGTGACGTATTGAAGATTCAGCGCCGACTTGAAATGACTCGGAAAGTCCTTGAGGGAATAGTTCGATGATTACCGACGTCCGTATTAAAGGCTTTAAAAGATTTTCTGATCATGTTTTTGATATGCGCAGCCTTACAATATTGGCAGGTATCAATGGAGCGGGCAAAACATCTGTAATTCACTCGCTGTTGCTTACAGCAGAAGCTTGGCGTCGAGATGACGGCGTTGTAGAGTTGAATGGCCCTTATGGATTAGAGCTCGGAGAGTTTAGTGACGTTTTGAATCACGAAACCACCAGTAATTTTAGTGTGATAATCGGTAGCGATCATGATGGTAGCCGAATAGAAAATACTTGGGTCTTTGGCGAGGGAGATACAGGGCTTTATGCAAAGGTTGATCTGCCAAGGCCTCAGTCGGTGTTTAAGGGCGAGCCTCGTTCATTTCAGTACTTACAAGCAGAGAGGTTGGGCCCCCGAGTGACGCAGGGTTCTGCTGCCCTTCCATCCACAATGCTCGAAGTTGGTTGTTCTGGGCAATTTACTGCTCAGGTTTTAGATACGCTGGGTGGAAAATTAAGTGTGGAGGAAGAACGAAGATTCATCACCGACGATTCGATTCCACCTCTACTTAAATCTCAGGCAGAAGCATGGCTTTCGCTGATTACTAGGCCGATCCAGATCGATACCGAAACATTTCCAGGGACGTCAGTTACAGCTCTAAAATTTCGAACTTCTGATATTTGGTTAAAGCCTACAAATATGGGGTTTGGCGTCACCTATGCTCTCCCTGTTATCTTGGCGGGGCTTACTGCGATGAAAGGCGGAGTTTTAGTAGTCGAGAATCCAGAGGCTCACTTGCATCCTGCTGGGCAGTCACATATGGGCGTTTTTCTGGCCATAATTGCTGCTTCCGGTGTACAGGTTGTTGTGGAGACCCATTCCGATCATATTCTGAATGGAATTAGGCTTGCGATAGGGTCGCATAAGCTTTTGAAGCATACTCAGTCAATTGTTCATTATTTCGATGGGGATGAAAGTGCTCCTGATAGCTTAGAGTTTACCGAGATTGGAGGGGTTTCCTCTTGGCCTGCAGGCTTTTTTGACCAGTATCATTTGGATATTGCGGCTCTCACGCGGATTAGGCGGCCTAGATAAATGCGATATGTCATGGATGAAACTTGTCTGGACTTTAATGGCTGCACTAATGATGAGTATATATCTGCGCTAGAATCTGTGCTTGATAGAATGGATGACGCAATTCTAGCTGGGTACGATTGTTTTTACTCTGATGAGCTGTTTTTTCGTCCGGTATACAACGGATGCACGATTTGGGAGTTGTTTAATCCGCAAACTCCGATATCGATATCTCCTGAAGTTCGTATCAGATTGGCGGTCGTATTCTCAAGGTTGAGCACTATCCAAGATTTCGATATTGGAGGTGCGACAGTACTTCCAGTCAAGTTTGAAAGAGATGGGGTGGATTGCTCCTACTCAATAGCGTGGGCATGTTTCATTATGCTGGCTGGGATTGATTGTGTTGTTGCGTGCATAACAAGTTCGCTTGCGACTGGTGACTCATTTTTAAATGTCACGAGCGATGGAGGCGCTGTCGGCGTTTGGTTTGTGGCCAGTCAAAGAGGCGATGAAAACTTGTTCCGGTGGGTTATTTGCGAGCTTACTTCGTCGCCTGCCGAGATGGAGATGTATGCATCCTCAGCGTTTAAAGAACTTGATTTTGTTGAAGGGGCGTTCAATGGAATAAAGGGTATGAGTAAGCCATACACTAACTTGGTCGGTCCAGTAGTTAGGCATTTGTCGGCACTGTCTGATGAGGGAAGAAGGATTTTCTCTGGACCTCGAGAGGATGTCGAGGCCGAGTTTGGGCCTTATGGAGTAGATCTCTCCGATGAAAACGGCGCCACTAGGCGAAACGCTCGAGCTAAGGCTGACAGAACAATTTCTTGGGGGCGGCGAGATAGAATATTTTGGTGGCATACGAAGCTAGAGAGGAATCAAGATCGGATTCATTTTTGCCCAGCTGATTTGGTGAGTGGGGGGAATATTCTTGTCGGCATTTTCTGTTTTCACCTAACTTAAATCGCATATACCTGATGACCGCTTGCTATCAATTTCTGCGGTGTTTGCGCGACCGTTAACATCGCCTATGAGCGAGCGCTTTTGGCCGTTAACTGCCGGTCACGAAGGGCCGCACCGGGCATAATCAGGAAGCGTGCGGGTCAAATCCGACCCCAAGGAAGGTCAAATCGAACGCAAACGATTGGGCAGGCCTGAGCAATTACCACCAAGCACCAGCCAGCGGTAAGGTGAACTAGGATTCCCGTATCACCACTCAAGGACTATACCCATGTCAGATAACTCAGATGCCAAGATCGCCACAGCGGACGCACTGACATTGCTCCTGCATAACCAGCACGCCCTGGGCGCTGCCATTGAAGAAGTGTCCAAGTGGCTTTCAGATAACGGAGTCGGAAGTGTCTCAGCAAACGCAATGGTGGCAATGGAAACGCTGGACACAAATGCACAAGCGATCACAGATGCGATTATGCGACTACGCCAGTCGTAGGCCTGCACTCTGGCTACCCACCGATTCCTTGGCCTACTTTGGGAGTTGCTCAAGGTGGCCCTTTGGTCGAAGGCCTTGGGGATGTCGTGTGCGTTCTACTTGGTGGCCGTGACGGGTGAGCTTGCCGTGGTGGTGTCAATGACATCGCAGCGCTGCTGCGTCACCTCAACGACCTCATTGAAGCGAGTCTTAAAGATGAGGATCCGCTCGAAAGGTGTTTGCCCGACGCTCTCTTCTGCGGGCCAGTGAATGCCCTGATCTTGGCATTCGTCCGCAAAGTCGACAATGAGCAATAACCACATTGCCCCACACGCCTCGTACCCCTGAGTCTTGCGGATTTTCTGTGCAACTAGATCTTTTACTCGTGGGACTAATAGCTCAGGAATGTCGTAGCTCTGCAAGGGACGCCAAGCACTATTCGGATATTCCTTTCCATTGTGAAAAATCCAGCTCAGTTCTGGCGTGTCTTCGAGTGGGCTATAGCTCTGATGGCCATCTTGTTGTGATGAAATTTCCAAAGCGAACGAGGCGAGGTCATTCGCAATTTTCTGCATATGCGGCTTTCGCCCAATCGGATGCTTGGGGTCAAAGCCTACACTTAGCTCAATCCTTCGACCTCCGAGTGTCCTGTACATCTGTTCGGCCAATTCAACCACTATGCGCCGCTTTGGGATTTGCTGCTGGTCACTCTCCTCGAGTTCACCGTCTTCTTTGTAGAGCCTAACTATCTCTATACCAAGGATTCTCTGCTCGCCTTCACCAAGGACGAGCACATCTGGTTTGTCACTGTGTTCAATAGTCCCGTGTGGCAGTGCGTAGTGTTGGCGAAAAGAGTCAAAGTATTTCAGCTCAATCTTCTGGTTCGGTGTGAGTTCCATTGATGACTTCCGAGTCACTGATATGAGCACTCAGCTTAGCGGCACAATCCTGCTTTGGGAGCCTCTTTGAGAATCTGGCAGAAAAACTGGATGACCACCTCAGCGTTTCTATGGTCCCAAAGTCCCCCGTAGGCCCCTCGTGCCTGAGGCTTGTCGGGCGTGCCCGCATGGGGTCCTTACGCGACCTCGATGCCGATTAAAAGGCTCCGCACATACTGTGGACCCCCGGTGGCGAGGTGTTACAAGTTGCGTACCAACCTCTGTTACAAACCGTTGGCAAAGGACTGTTGGCCTCGTTACGATGCCCCTACCTGATTCCTTGAAGATTCACTAATCGGCAAACAGCATCTCCCGGCTTTCACCCATCAGCAGACCCTGATTCTGCTCGGTGACCTCGCGGATGTAATCCCATAACAGGGTGATCCGCTTGAGCTTGCGCAGGTCTTCGCGGCAGTACATCCAGAATTGTCGGGTGATATTGATTTCCTGCGGCAACACCGGCAGCAGGCGCGGGTCCTGGGTGGCGAGGAAGCACGGCAGGATCGCCAGTGAGCGTCCTTGCTGCGCGGCCACGAACTGCGCGATCACGCTGGTGCTGCGCAGGTTGGCGCTGGCGCCGGGCAATACGTTGGCCAGGTACAACAGCTCCGAGCTGAAGGCCAGGTCGTCGACGTAACTGATAAATGAATGCTTGGCCAAATCGGCTGGTTTGCGGATCGGCGGGTGGTTGTCCAGATAATCCTGGGTCGCATACAGCTGCAATCGGTAGTCGCATAGTTTGCAGCAGACGTACGGGCCATGCTCCGGACGCTCCAGAGCGATGACAATGTCGGCCTCGCGCTTGGACAGGCTGATGAAGTGCGGCAGCGGCAGGATATCCACCGAAATGGCCGGATAGGTGTCGACGAAGTGGCTCAGCTGCGGCGTGATGAAAAAGCTGCCGAAGCCTTCGGTGCAGCCCATGCGCACGTGACCCGATAGGGCCACGCCAGACCCGGAAACCTGCTCGCACGCCATGTGCAGGGTACTTTCGATCGACTCGGCATACCCCATCAACCGCTGGCCTTCGGCGGTCAGGATAAAGCCGTTGGTCCGGGATTTTTCGAACAGCAATGTGCCCAACGCGGTTTCCAGGGAGCTGATGCGTCGCGACACCGTGGTGTAGTCCACCGCAAGGCGCTTGGCCGCGGTGCTGGCCTTGCGGGTGCGGGCGACTTCAAGGAAAAACTTGAGGTCATCCCAGTTCAATGAGCCGAGGGAGGTGATGTTTTTTTGCATGTTGGACCGGTTTTTATGTGCGTTCTTATTAGAAGTTTGCACATCTATACTCCAAAAACAGTCCGTTAACCAATTCGCGGCACACGCCTCATCTCAAGGCGACTTTCTCGCCTTGACTCCCAAGATAAAAACAAAGATCTGGAGACCCACATGAACGCATCGCTCACGCCCAACGAAACCACCGTGCAGAAGGTCAAGCTGTTGATCGACGGCGAGTGGGTCGAATCCAAGACCACCGAATGGCACGACATCATCAACCCGGCGACCCAGCAAGTGCTGGCCAAAGTGCCGTTTGCCACCGCCGAAGAAGTCGACGCGGCCATCAGCGCAGCCCATCGCGCTTTCCAGACCTGGAAGCTGACGCCCATCGGCGCGCGGATGCGCATCATGCTCAAGCTCCAGGCACTGATTCGCGAACACTCCAAGCGCATCGCYGCGGTCCTGAGTGCCGAGCAGGGCAAGACCATTGCCGACGCCGAAGGCGACATTTTCCGTGGACTGGAAGTGGTCGAGCACGCCTGCTCCATCGGCAGCCTGCAAATGGGCGAATTCGCTGAAAACGTCGCCGGTGGCGTCGATACCTACACCCTGCGCCAACCGATCGGCGTGTGCGCAGGCATTACTCCGTTCAACTTCCCGGCGATGATTCCGCTGTGGATGTTCCCGATGGCCATCGCCTGTGGCAACACCTTCGTGCTCAAGCCGTCCGAACAGGACCCGATGTCGACCATGCTGCTGGTGGAGCTGGCGATCGAGGCGGGCATTCCGGCCGGTGTGCTCAACGTCGTGCACGGCGGCAAGGACGTGGTGGACGGGCTCTGCACCCATAAGGACATCAAGGCAGTTTCCTTCGTCGGTTCAACCGCCGTCGGTACTCATGTCTATGACCTGGCCGGCAAACACGGCAAGCGCGTGCAATCGATGATGGGCGCCAAGAACCACGCCGTGGTGCTGCCGGACGCCAATCGCGAACAAGCGCTGAATGCGCTGGTGGGTGCCGGCTTCGGTGCCGCCGGTCAACGCTGCATGGCCACCTCGGTGGTGGTGCTGGTGGGCGCGGCCAAGCAATGGTTGCCGGATCTGAAGGCGCTGGCGCAAAAGCTCAAGGTCAATGCCGGCAGCGAGCCGGGCACCGATGTCGGTCCGGT
Organism: Pseudomonas sp. P4_B3; assembly: GCF_056402295.1. Lineage (NCBI taxonomy): Bacteria > Pseudomonadati > Pseudomonadota > Gammaproteobacteria > Pseudomonadales > Pseudomonadaceae > Pseudomonas > Pseudomonas sp. P4_B3. The sequence continues at coordinate 132,322 of NZ_JBFUHR010000012.1, read as the reverse complement.
GATCTCGAAAAAGGCCAAGGCGCGGATTCTCGACCTGATCGAGAGCGGCATCAAGGAAGGCGCCAAACTGGAGCTGGACGGTCGCGAGATCTCGGTTCCCGGTTACGAGAAGGGCAACTTTGTCGGCCCGACCCTGTTCTCCGGCGTGACCACCGACATGCAGATCTACACCCAGGAAATCTTCGGCCCGGTGCTGGTGGTGCTGGAAGTTAATACGCTCGACGAGGCCATTGCCCTGGTCAACGCCAACCCGTTCGGCAACGGCACGGGCCTGTTCACCCAGAGCGGCGCGGCGGCACGTAAATTCCAGAACGAAATCGACGTCGGCCAGGTCGGTATCAACATCCCGATTCCGGTGCCGGTGCCGTTCTTCAGCTTCACCGGTTCGCGCGGTTCCAAGCTTGGCGACCTCGGCCCGTACGGCAAGCAAGTGGTGCAGTTCTACACTCAGACCAAGACCGTCACCAGCCGCTGGTTCGATGACGACAGCGTCAACGACGGTGTGAACACCACCATCAACCTGCGTTAAGGAGCCGGACATGAAAATCGCTTTTATCGGTCTGGGCAACATGGGCGCGCCGATGGCGCGCAACCTGATCAAGGCCGGCCATGCACTGCGCCTGGTGGACCTGAACAAAGCCGTGCTGGCGGAACTGGAACAACTGGGCGGCAGTATCAGTGCATCGGCCCGTGAAGCGGCAGAGGGCGCCGAACTGGTGATCACCATGCTGCCTGCCGCGGTGCATGTACGCAGCGTGTGGCTGGGTGAAGACGGCGTGCTCGCCGGTATCGGCAAAGGTGTACCGACCGTGGATTGCAGCACCATCGATCCACAGACCGCGCGGGACGTGGCCGCCGCCGCGGCCAAACAGGGCGTGGCCATGGCCGATGCGCCGGTCTCTGGCGGCACCGGTGGTGCAGCCGCCGGGACGCTGACCTTCATGGTCGGCGCCACTCCCGAACTGTTCGCCACCCTGCAACCGGTACTGGCGCAAATGGGCCGCAACATCGTCCATTGTGGTGAGGTCGGCACCGGGCAAATCGCTAAAATCTGCAACAACCTGCTGCTGGGGATTTCCATGGTCGGCGTCAGCGAAGCCATGGCGCTGGGCGATGCCCTGGGCATCGACACCAAGGTGCTGGCGGGCATCATCAATAGCTCAACCGGGCGTTGCTGGAGTTCGGAGATGTACAACCCGTGGCCGGGCATCGTTGAAACAGCGCCGGCGTCGCGCGGTTACACCGGTGGTTTCGGTGCCGAACTGATGCTCAAGGATCTGGGGCTGGCTACTGAAGCGGCACGTCAGGCGCACCAGCCGGTGGTACTCGGCGCGGTGGCGCAGCAGTTGTATCAGGCGATGAGTTTGCGTGGGGAGGGTGGTCAGGACTTCTCGGCGATCATCAATGGTTATCGCAAACCGCAATAAGGGATATTTCCGGGAATCCGCGTCGGGCGGGTTCCCGGTTTTTTATTTGGCAGAAAGAAAAGATCGCAGCCTTCGGCAGCTCCTACAGGGGAATGTATACACCCCGTAGGAGCTGCCGAAGGCTGCGATCTTTTGCTTTATCAGGCAAACACGAAATATTTGCGCACGGTTTCCACCACTTCCCAGGTGCCTTTCATGCCTGGCTCGATGACGAAAATGTCACCGGCGCGCAGGTGGATCGGCGCCATGCCTTCCGGGGTGATGACRCAGTAGCCTTCCTGGAAATGGCAATACTCCCACTTCACATATTCCACGTACCACTTGCCCGGCGTGCAGATCCAGGTGCCCATGATCTTGCTGCCGTCTTCACTCGTGTAGGCGTTGAGGTTGACGGTGTGCGGGTCACCTTCGAGCTTTTCCCATTTGCAGGCGTCGAGCACGGGCAACGGGTGGGTGTCGCGAAGAACGGTAATCGGTGCGGTCATGATGACTCCGGGCAGTGGGCTCAAGAACTGAAGTCGCACCCTATAGCGCCTGCCCAACCATCAGTTGTCTGTGCTCGACACTGAGCTGTCCAGAAACGCACGACCCTCAAATACGGTTCAGTGGACAGTCGAGCCGGGATTGTTCGAGGCTGTTCTCGAACTCGACCAATTGCGAGTGCTGTTGCGACAGCGCCGCTATCCGTTCGCCGATTTCCTGTTTTTTGCTGGCGATGACCTGATGTGCCCGTTCCCATGGCAACTGTGGGCCCAGATGTCCGGCGAAGATTGACTGCAATTCCTTGAGTCTGAAACCCAGCTGCTGCGCACATTTGATGAAAATCAGCAGTTCGACGCTGTGCTGGTCATAGATGCGGTACTTGCCCTGGCGGCGAGCGGCAGGCAGCAGGCCAATCGACTCGTAGTGGCGGATGCCTTTGACAGTGGTTCCGGAACGTTGCGCGGCTTGGCCGATGTACATGGGAAGGTCCTTTTCTCCGAGGGTAAAGCTCGGTGCATTATCGACAGACTCACCCGCTGGCGATAGCTTCGGCTTGCCGTAACCAGGCCGCATGCCGGTCTGCGCTGGCGCCGAGAATTGGCCCGAAGGTGAGGGTTCGGGTTGGCTTGATGCCACAGAATTCCAGCGTGGTTTTGCGGACCTGATGCAAACCGGGCATGCGGTAGATCCATCGGTAGTACCAGGGCGGTGTGTCCATGGTCACCAGCAGGTGGGCGGTTCGGCCGCGCAGGAGTTTGTCGGGAAAGGCTTTGCCCTGGCGATACTTGAAAGCAAAACCCGGCAAGAACACCCGGTCGAAAAAGCCCTTGAGCAAGGCCGGAATTCCACCCCACCAGATCGGATAAACCAGCGTCAGTTGTTCGGCCCACAGGATGTCGGCCTGGGCGTTACGCAAGTCGGCCTCCAGCGGCTGGACCTGTTGATAGCCTTCACGCAGCACCGGGTCAAAATTCATTGTGCCGAGAAACAACTGACGCACCTCATGCCCGGCGCGCACTGCCGACTGCGTGTAACGTTCGGCGAGGGTGGCGCAGAAGCTGTTGCCGGACGGATGCCCGAGGATCACCAGTATTCGTTTGCCCATCATCGCTGTCCTTGAGGATCAAACCTCAAGGATAAAGTCTGTCCCTCAGGGGAGAGTCAAGGCGTGCAGCAGGGCCTTGGCATAGCCGGGTAATGCGGCGAAGTCCCGGGCACAGAGCAGCAGTTTGCGTTGGCCCCAGGGTTCTTGCAGGGCGAGGCTTTTGAGGGGCTGTCCGCCTGACCTGCGTTCGACCGCGGCCAGCGGTATGATTGCCAGCCCCGCCCCTCGGGCGACCATGCGCATCACGCCATCGAAGCCATCGGCGCGGATGCGGATCTGCATGCGCAGGCCGGCGTGCAGTGCCTGCTCTTCCAGGTAAACCGCCAAGGCGCTGTTGGCATTCAGGCTGACGTAGTCGTGATGCAGCGTGTCGCTGAAGCTCACTGAGGTCGCATGAGCCAAGGGATGTTCCCGGGGCATGATCAACACCAGCGGATCATCGCGGAACGGTCGGGTTTGCAGGTCATCGGTGTCCACCGCGTCGGAAACGATGCCCAGGTCCGCCGCCCCCTGGCGCAAGGCGTGGGTGATGCGGGTGCTGGGCAGTTCCTGCAGGTCGATGTCGAGGTTGGGATGGCTACGCAGGAAATCCGCGAGCAACTCTGGCAGGTACTCGGTGATCGCCGTGGTGTTGCACAGCAGCCGCACCTGGCCTTTGACGCCCTGGGCGTATTCGGCCAGTTCCTGTTGCAGGCGTTCGGCCTGTTGCAATAGAACCCGGGCGTGTCGGGCCAGGGCATTGCCGGCCGGCGTCGGGCTGACCCCACGGCGATTGCGCAGTAGAAACTCGACGCCCAGCGACGCCTCCATGGCGCGAATTCGCGCGCTGGCCGCCGCGAGGGACAAATGACTGTGTGCGGCGCCGGCGGTGATGTTGCCGGAGTCGAGGATGTTCAGGTACAGGCGCAGGTCGGTCAGGTCGAAGTGCATTGTCATCCCCGGATTTTTTGCTGTCTGGACTAGCGCCTTCGCGGGCAAGCCCGCTCCTACAGTGGATCGCGTCACCTGTAGGAGCGGGCTTGCCCGCGAAGAGGCCAGTCGTTTCAGCGAAATACTCAGCCTCTGTCAACACAAGAGGCAGCCTCAGTATATGGCAGATTTTCAATCAACCTTTGCGGGCTCACCATAGCCCCATGAACACTCTCTCGGCGTTTTATCAGAATCTCGGTTTAACCCTTTCGCTGTTGGTTATCGGCACCTTTGTGCTGGCCGGCATGATCAAGGGCGTGATCGGCCTCGGCCTGCCGACCGTTGCCATGGGCCTGCTCGGTCTGGCTATGGCGCCGACACAGGCTGCGGCGCTGTTGATCATTCCTGCGACCCTGACCAACGTCTGGCAACTGGCATTCGGCGGGCATCTGTCGGGGCTGGTCAAACGGTTGTGGCCGATGTTGCTGGCGATTTTCATCGGCACCGGGGCAGGCACGCTGTGGATCGGCATGAGCGGTGGTCACTGGGTGGTGCGAGGGTTGGGAGCGGCGTTGTTGCTGTATGCGCTGAGCGGTTTGCTCCTGCCGACTCTGCGCGTGGGGCGGCGCAGCGAACACTGGCTCGGTCCATTGTGTGGCGTGTTGACCGGCGTCATCACTTCGGCCACCGGCGTGTTCGTGATTCCGGCGGTGCCCTATCTGCAAGCGCTGGGCTTGAGCAAAGACGAGCTGGTGCAGGCGCTGGGCCTGTCGTTCACCGTCTCGACCCTGGCCCTGGCCGGTGGATTGCTATGGCGTGGCGCACTCGGCGGGGGCGAGTTGAACGCATCGCTGCTGGCGCTGATCCCGGCCATGCTCGGCATGTGGCTGGGGCAATCGCTGCGCCAGCGGATCAGCGCCCTGCTGTTCAAGCGCGTGTTTTTCGTTGGCCTGGGTGTGCTCGGCGGCCATTTGCTGATCAGCGGCTAGCGGACGACGGGCTGATCATCTCGATGGCGCGGATCTCGAAGTCCCGTTCCAGGTATTCATCACGCTGCTCAAGGAACTGCTTCATGTGCGGCAGGTTCGAGTGCACGTCGAGGAGGGCCTGGGATTGCCAGATCTCGTAGAAGATGAACAGGGTCGGGTCCTGCTTGTCGCGCAGCATGTGGTATTCGATGCAGCCAGGCTCGGCGCGGCTCGCTTGCACGTAGCCGCTGAAAAATGCTTCGAAGGCGTCGGATTTTTCCGGGCGAGTCTTGGCGTGCAGGATGAAGCCCTGGATTTCACTCATCTACATCTCTCCTCAAGTCAGAACTGATGCCAGTCTAAGGCAACAATCGGCTGTTGATTCGTGCTTGTAGATCAAATGAATTTTGCCAAATCGAGGCTTATTCCGCGCGAGGCCGATCGGTACTCTGCCGCCATCCGATTCCCGACCCTTCCCGAGATCTCTCATGAAAAAAGTCCTGTTGCTCAATGGCGGCAAAAAATTTGCGCACTCCGACGGCCGCTACAACTCCACCCTGCATGAAGCCGCATTGAGCGTGCTGGATCGCGGCGGTATGGATGTGAAAACCACCTTCATCGACGAGGGCTACGACATCGCCGAAGAAGTGGCCAAGTTCCTCTGGGCCGACGTGATCATCTACCAGATGCCCGGCTGGTGGATGGGCGCGCCGTGGACCGTGAAGAAGTACATCGATGAAGTCTTCACCGAAGGCCATGGCAGCCTCTATGCCAGCGACGGTCGCACTCGCTCCGACGCCTCGCAGAAATACGGCAGCGGCGGCCTGATTCACGGCAAGCAATACATGTTGTCGCTGACCTGGAACGCCCCGCAGCAAGCCTTCGACGATCCGACCGATTTCTTCGAGGCCAAAGGCGTGGACGCGGTGTACTTCCCGTTCCACAAGGCCAACGAGTTCCTTGGCATGACCGGGTTGCCGACGTTCCTCTGCGTGGACGTGATGAAGCGCCCGAACATCGAAGGCGACGTGGCGCGTTATGAGCAGCATTTGGCTGAGGTGTTTGGCCTCAAGGCTTAACGCTCGGCTACTATCCGATGCAACGGCCAGGAAGATCGCAGCGCCGATTCGCAAACGAGGACACACGTGAAAGCCAGATCCGATGAATTGCAGATTTTCGTCTGCGTGATTGAATGCGGGTCGATTTCTGCGGCAGCCGAGCAGGTCGGGCAAACGCCTTCGGCGGTCAGTCGCACGCTGTCGCGGCTGGAGGCCAAGCTCGACACCACGCTGATCAATCGCACCACGCGGCGCATGGACCTGACCGAAGAGGGCAAGTACTTCTTCGAGCACGCCAAGCGGATTCTCGATCAGATGGACGAGCTCGAAGAGCGCCTGTCCTCACGCCAGCAAACGCCGTCCGGGCGGCTGCGGATCAACGCGGCATCGCCTTTCATGCTGCACGCCATCGTGCCCTACATCGATGAGTTCCGCAGGCTTTACCCGGACATCCAGCTCGAACTCAACAGCAATGACTTGATCATCGACCTGCTGGAACAGAGCACCGACATCGCCATCCGCATCGGCACCCTGACCGACTCGACACTGCATGCCCGCTCCCTGGGTTGCAGCCCGCTGCACATCGTTGCCAGCCCGGCGTATCTGGAAAAGCACGGCACACCGCAAGCCGTGGCCGACCTCTCCGAGCATTCGCTGCTGGGATTTACCCAGAACGAAGGCCTCAACCAATGGCCGCTGCGTTATGTGCATGGCGATCGCTGGCCGATCCAGGCGTCGATCAGCGCATCCAGCGGCGAGACCATCCGCCATCTCGCACTGGATGGCCAAGGCATCGCGAGCCTGTCGCATTTCATGACCATCGAAGACATTCGTGCCGGACGCTTGAAAGTGTTGTTGGCCGAATTCAACAGCGGCTATCGTCAGCCGATCAACGCGGTGTACTACCGCAATTCACAGCTGGCCCTGCGGATTCAATGCTTCCTGGACTTTATCCAGGGCAAGTTGGCGGATTATGCGAGCGCAGATTTCAAGGGCTCATTCGTGATTCCTGCGCAAAAGTGAATTGGGTCAGAGGGCATTTTTCGGCAGTGATCGCTCCTTGATACTCCTTGCATCACTGATCAACGCAGGGAGTTTCTCCATGAACGTATTCGTCACCGGCGCTGCCGGTTTTATCGGCGGCTCCATCGCCACGGGCCTGGTCCAGGCCGGCCACAACGTCACCGGTCTGGTACGCAGCGCCGAACAAGCCGATCAACTGCGCGCACTGGGCATTTCTCCGGTGGTGGGCAGTCTGGACGACAGTGCCCTGTTGGCCGATCAGGCGCTGGCTGCCGACGCGGTGATCAACGCGGCCAGCAGTGATCATCGTGGTGCGGTGGAAGCCTTGCTCGATGCCCTGCGCGGTGCTGGCAAAGTGTTCCTGCACACCAGCGGTTCGAGCATTGTCGGTGATGCCTCGGGCGGTAAATCCAGTGATGTCATCTACTTCGAAGACAACCTGCCGGAACCGACAGTCGACAAGGCCGCGCGCGTGGCCATCGATAATCTGATCCTGGCGGCAGCCATGGACGGGGTGAACTCGGCGGTGATCTGCAACACGCTGATCTACGGCCACAGCCTGGGCGTCCATCGCGACAGCGTGCAGCTGCCGCGCCTGCTCAAACAGGCGCGCAAAAGCGGCGTGGTACGCCATGTCGGCACGGGCCGGAACATCTGGTCCAATGTGCACATCGAAGACGTGGTTGCGCTGTACCTGCTGGCGCTGACTGAAAACGTACCTGGCACCTTCTACTTCGTTGAAAGCGGTGAAGCGTCGTTCATCGACATGACCACCGCCATGGCCCAGGCGCTGAACCTGGGCGAACCGCAAGACTGGCCGCTCAAGGATGCTGAAGCCGAGTGGGGCTATGAAATGGCCAACTATGGCCTGGGTTCCAACAGCCGGGTGCGCGGCAAGCATGCCCGAGAGTTGCTGGGCTGGGTGCCGAAGCGCACGTCGGTGGTTGAGTGGATTCTCGGCGAGATGGTGTGAGTTCGCTTTAAACCGCGTTGCTTCCATCGCGAGCAGGCTCGCTCCCACAGGGGATTTGCGTTGTACACGGAGTTTGAGTCGGACGCAGATCAAATGTGGGAGCGAGCCTGCTCGCGAAGCTTTTTCAGAGGTTCATTAACTGGCCGGTTTGTCGTCAATTCCGTAACATCCGCACACTCTTTTCTCGTCTCTCCCTGTGTGCGGTTCCCCATGAAAGCAAAACGTCTACGCGCCGATGTCCTGGCCGGACTTACCACGTCCTTCGCTCTGTTGCCCGAGTGCATCGCCTTCGCGCTGGTGGCGCACCTCAATCCGCTGATGGGGCTCTATGGCGCGTTCATCATCTGCACCCTGACCGCGCTGTTCGGCGGGCGACCTGGCATGGTGTCCGGCGCCGCCGGCTCGATGGCCGTGGTGATCGTCGCGCTGGTGGTTCAGCACGGCGTGCAGTACTTGCTGGCCACGGTGTTGCTGGGCGGGCTGATCATGATGGCGTTCGGGCTGCTCAAGCTCGGCAAGCTGGTGCGCATGGTGCCGTACCCGGTGATGCTCGGCTTCGTCAACGGCCTGGCGATCATCATTGCGCTGGCGCAACTGGAGCACTTCAAGAGTGGTGAGGCCTGGTTGAGCGGTGCGCCGCTGTACATGATGCTCGGGCTGGTCGCGGTGACCATGGCCGTTGTCTATGTGCTGCCGCGCCTGACCCGTACCGTGCCGCCGGCGCTGGTGGCGATTCTCGGTGTGGGCCTGGCGGTGTATCTGCTTGGCCTGCCGACCCGCACCCTGGGCGACATGGCGCACATTGCCGGTGGCTTGCCGACGCTGGCGCTGCCGGACATCGCGTGGAATCTGGACACCCTGCGGATCATCGCGCCCTATGCGATCCTGATGGCGCTGGTCGGGTTGCTGGAAACCCTGCTGACCCTGAACCTCACCGACGAAATCACCGAGAGCCGTGGTTACCCGGATCGCGAGTGCGTGGCGCTGGGGGCGGCGAATCTGGTGTCCGGTGCGTTCGGCGGCATGGGCGGGTGCGCGATGATCGGCCAGACCGTGATCAACCTCAGTTCTGGCGGGCGCGGCCGTTTGTCCGGGTTGGTGGCCGGGGTGTCGATCCTGCTGTTCATTCTGTTTCTCTCGCCGCTGATCGAGCGCATTCCATTGGCCGCGCTGGTCGGGGTGATGTTCGTGGTGTCGCAACAGACCTTCGCCTGGGCCTCGTTGCGGGTGCTGAACAAAGTGCCGCTGAATGACGTGCTGGTGATCATCGCGGTGACGGTGATTACCGTTTTCACCGATCTGGCCATTGCGGTGCTCTGCGGCATCATCATTGCGGCGCTGAACTTTGCCTGGCAGCAGGCCCGTCAGCTGTATGCCGACAGCCACCTGGAGAACGACGGCACTAAGCTGTACCGGGTGCATGGCACGCTATTCTTCGCCTCGACCACACCGTTTCTCAATCAGTTCGATACGGCCAATGACCCGGTGCAAGTGACGCTGGATTGCCAGCATCTGAGTTTTGTCGACTACTCGGCCATCGCCGCGCTGGGCACCTTGCGCGAGCGCTACGCCAAGGCCGGCAAGCATCTGCGGGTGCTGCATTTGTCCGAGCGTTGCAAGAAATTGCTCAAGCGCGCCAGGATGCAACACGACTGAGCGTAATAAACTCGTCCTCGACGAATACCGCGGCGGCGACGATCAGTTACCGCTGGGAGACTGACATGCTGTACGACACGCTGATTCGCAACGCCCTGATCATCGATGGCAGCAACAGCCCCGGTTACCCCGCCGACGTGGCCATTCTCGACGGGCGCATCGAGCGTATTGGCGACTTGCGCGATGCCCACGCCAGCGAGGAAATCGACGCGCAGGGCCATGTGCTGGCGCCGGGTTTCATCGACGTGCACACCCATGACGACACCGTTGTGATTCGTCAGCCGCAGATGCTGCCCAAGCTCAGCCAGGGCGTGACCACGGTGATCGTCGGCAACTGCGGGATCAGTGCTTCGCCAGTGAGTTTGCGTGGCGATCCGCCGGACCCGATGAACCTGCTCGGTACGGCTGCGGCGTTCGTTTATCCGACCTTCCGCGATTACCGCGCGGCGGTCGAAGCGGCGAACACCACGCTGAACGTTGCTGCGTTGGTCGGCCACACGGCGTTGCGCAGCAATCATCTGGACGACCTGTTTCGTACCGCCAGCGCCGATGAAATCAGCGCGATGCGCGAGCAACTGCGCGAAAGCCTTGAGGCCGGTGCGCTGGGCCTGTCCACCGGTCTTGCCTATGCCAGCGCCTTCTCGGCATCCACCGAGGAAGTGATGCAACTGACCGAAGAGTTGACCGCGTTCGGGGCGGTCTACACCACCCATTTGCGCAGCGAATTCGAACCGGTGCTGGAGGCCATGGACGAGGCCTTCCGGATCGGTCGTCATGCGCAAAGCCCGGTGATCATTTCCCACCTAAAATGTGCCGGCGCCGGTAACTGGGGGCGTAGTCCGCAGCTGCTGGCGTCCCTCGAACAGGCGGCGAAAACCCATCCGGTCGGTTGCGATTGCTATCCATATGCGGCGAGCTCATCGACCCTGGACCTCAAGCAAGTTACCGATGCCCACCGTATCACCATCACCTGGTCGACCCCGCACCCGGAAATGGGCGGCCGCGACCTGATGGACATCGCCGCCGAATGGAATGTGCCGTTGCTGGATGCCGCTCGCCAACTGCAACCGGCCGGTGCGGTGTACTACGGAATGGATGAGGCGGATGTGCGCAGAATCCTCGCGCATCCGCTGTCGATGGTCGGCTCCGACGGCTTGCCGGAAGACCCGTTTCCGCACCCACGCTTGTGGGGCGCATTCCCCCGGGTGCTCGGACATTTCAGCCGTGACGTAGGATTGTTCCCGCTGCACACCGCCGTGCACAAAATGACCGGGCTATCGGCGGCGCGCTTCGGTTTGAAGGAACGCGGCGAAATCCGCGAAGGTCATTGGGCGGACCTGGTGTTGTTCGATCCGGCAACCATCCGCGATATCGCCGATTTCAACGATCCGCAGCAGGCGGCACAAGGTATCGAGGGCGTATGGGTCAACGGTGTGTTGAGCTACCGCGATGGTCAGGCCAACGGGCGCAGGGAAGGGCGGTTCCTGGCACGGGAAGGGGATTTGCGTACGGGGTTTCAGTGAGTTTCAAGGACTGCGCCAGCACTCGCGCGCCCTCTAGAACTCGACGACATCCAGGTTCCACCAGCAATCATCATTAACAATTGTGTGGAGGCTCAAGGCTAGTCGAAGGGTCGCTGAAACTCATACAGTTATTCCCTTGAGGTTATATTCCGCAGGTGGCATATTTGTATGAAATGGGACGTTGAATATACGGATGAATTTGGCGATTGGTGGGGCAATCTGAATGAAAAGGAGCAGGCTTCAGTATCGGCGAGTGTCGACTTGCTGGAGCTCTTCGGACCGGGTCTCGGATTTCCCCACAGCAGCGACATCAAGGGTTCGCGACATGGCAATCTCCGAGAGCTGCGGATACAGCATGGTGGTCGCCCTTATCGCGTGTTGTATGCATTTGATCCGCGTCGATGTGCGTTATTGCTGATCGGTGGCGATAAGACTGGTCAGGATCGCTGGTATGAAGTTCATGTCCCCGTGGCCGAAAAGCTGTATGACGAACATTTGGAAACACTGGGTAAAGAGGGCCGCAACGATGGCTAAAAAATTCGCTGAGCTTCAAGCACGCATGTCGCCTGAGTCACGTGCCGATGCAGAGCAGTTGCTCCGACAACACTTGAAAGAAATGCCTCTGCATGAGCTTCGAAAAGCCCAGGAACTGAGCCAGGAAACATTGGCCAAGGCCCTGCACATCAACCAGGCGGCAATCTCGAAAATGGAACGGCGCACAGACATGTACATCAGCACCTTGCGCAACTACATCCGCGCGATGGGTGGCGAGTTGGAAATCATCGCCACCTTTCCTGAAGGCCAGGTAAAAATCGAAAACTTCGCCAAATAGGCAGCTCGACTGCCTGGAATGAGAGAAGCCCTTTATTCAAAGGGCTTCCTGGCAACGCGCTGACGTGTTCGGCCTAGACCCTGAAGTGACTCACCATCATCTGCAACTGATTCCCCAACCGCGCCAGTTCAACACTCGACGCAGCCGTTTCATCACTCGCAGCAGCCGTCTGTTCAGACACGTCGCGCACGTTGATGATGCTGCGGCTGATCTCTTCGGCCACGGCGCTTTGTTGTTCGGCAGCGGCGGCGATCTGCTGGTTCATCGACTGGATGCTGGACACTGTGCGGGTGATGTTCTCCAGCGACTCGCCGGCCTTGCGGGTCAGGGCCACGCTGCTGTCGGTGAGGGTGCGGCTGTTGTTCATCACCGCCGACACTTGTTGCGTGCCGTTCTGCAAGCCGGCCACCAGGCCTTCGATTTCCTCGGTGGATTTTTGCGTGCGCTGGGCCAGGCCGCGGACCTCGTCGGCCACCACGGCAAAACCACGACCGGCTTCACCGGCACGGGCCGCTTCGATGGCGGCGTTGAGCGCCAGCAGGTTGGTCTGTTCGGCCACGGCCTTGATCACGTCCATGACGCTGCCGATCTTGTCACTTTCCCGTTGCAGCACGCTCATGGCCTCGGTGGAACGCACCACTTCGCTGGCCAGACGCTCGATCTGGGCGATGGCTTCGTTGACCACTTTGTCACCTACACGGGCTTCGCCATCCGCCGCCGCAGCGGCTTGCGAGGCTTCTTCGGCGTTGCGCGCGACTTCCTGCACCGTGGCGGTCATCTCGTGCATGGCGGTGGCCACCTGATCGGTCTCGACTTTCTGGCTGTTGACCCCGGCACTGGTCTGTTCGGTCACAGCCGACAGCTCTTCGGCGGCGCTGGCGATTTGGGTCACGCCATCGCGGATGCCGCTGATCAAGTCGCGCAGGGTCACGCCCATGCGCGCAATGCCTTGCTGCAACACGCCGAGTTCATCGCGACGGCTGACCACCACGTTCTGGGACAGGTCACCGCTGGCGATGCGATCGACCACCGCCAGGGTTTCGCGCAGTGGACGGGTAATCTGGCGAGTGATGACCACGGCGGCAATGATGCCCACCAGCAACGCCAGTAATGTGCTGATCAGTTGCAGGGTGCGCGCCTGGGCGCTTTCGGCGTCACGGCGATCGAGCTGAGTCTGATACAGCTGATCGCTCTGGGCCACGATGGCGGCACCCTGGTCGGTCATTTCCTTGCGCGCTTGCACCGCGTCATTGCTGGCGGCCTTGTAGGCCTGCAAGGCACCGCTATAGTTGCCAAGCGCCGTTTCCAGCTGACGCAGGGCGTCTTGCTGCGAATCGGCGAAATGCGCATTCAGCGGTTTCAGGCTGGCAATGGCGGCGTCCAGTTGGCCGACGGCTTTTTGCTCTGTCTCGGCATCGGTACTGGCGGTGTAGCCACGCACTTCGTATCGGGCCAGGAGGAACGCCTCCTTTGCAGCCGTAATGGTCTGGAACTGTTCGAAGCGCTGGTCGCTCAGCGGCATTTGCTGCACGCGGGTATTGATGTCATTGATCAGCGTGTTGGCGGTTTCGGCGTTGGCACTCATGGCGTCGCGGGCGCTGTTGCCGGCGCGATAGGCGTTGCGCATCTTGCCCAGGGATGTCTTGTAGGCATCGATGACGGCGCCTTGCTCTCGCAGCAGCTTGAGGTTTTCCGGGCTCTTGAACTTCGCCAGCAGGGCTTGCTGCTGGGCCGAGAAGGCGTCGAGGGTGGTCTGCACGCTCTGTGCGGCGGTTTCGTCGCCGTTGGTCAGCATGTATTGCAGGCGAACCACGCGCAGCTTGGTCAGGCCGGCGTTGAGCTGGGTGATGTCGCTCATCCAGTTACTGCGGTCGATCAACCCGCCCAGGCTGGTCCAGCCGGTCAGAGCGAGGATGCAGGTCAGTGCCAGGACCAGGCCAAATCCCAGGCCCAGTTTCAGGTTCACGCTGATGTTGCCGAACCAGCTATTCATCACATTCCTCCAGGAACTTAGTGCTTCTCTATCGTCGGTTGGCTGGAAGATTGTTTTTTTTGGGGGCCGCCAAGCTGTGTAAGCAGGATGTATCGGCAGCAATCCCGGGAGCTGAAAGGTTTTTGTGCGGCGGATTCTGTAACAAGGTTTTTGCAATGCTTTAAGCTTTTTTTCACATGTCTTTCACTCGCCGGCAACGCACGTTTCTTTAGCCTTTCGGGATCTAATGAGGTGTTGCGTGCCGGTGAGGCGGCTTGATGTGGAATTGAGACTGAGTCTTTTCGGGAAAAAACGCTCGATCGATTTGAACCGCTATGCTCGCTATCGCAATGCCGCCGTGGTGTTGGCCTCGGCGCTGCTGGTCATCCCGCTGACCGTATTTTTGTTACGTCCCGCCACCGCACCGGACCTGGCTCACGGCAATTTAGCCGGTGCACAGGCTTTGATGACGGGATGGGCCAAGGGCGACATGATCGTGCTGGTGCGTCACGTCGAGCGCTGCGATCACTCCTCGGCGCCTTGCCTGATCGGCAACGATGGTATTACCGAGCGCTCTCGCAGTGTTGCCGAGAGCCTCGGGGCACAGTTCAAGCACCTGGGCCTGGACAAGGCCGATATCTACAACAGCCCGATATTGCGTACAGCGCAGACCGCCAACTTCATGTTCAACAAGGTTGGCACGGGTGAAAACTGGCTGATCAGTTGCAAGGGCACCATGCTGCGCGACACGCTTGCGCATAAAGTGGCTGGGCGTAACCTGATTCTGGTGACCCACAGCGAGTGCATGGAGCAACTGGAAAAAGACCTCAAGTTACCGACTTCGACCCTGGGTTATGGCGCTTCACTGTTTATTTCCGCCGAAACCCCGCAGACTCCGCGCTTGCTTGGCTACATCGACGCTTCCGACTGGAGCTCGGTGAGCACTCATTGAGTTTTTTCCTTCTCTTTTTTAATCAGGATTCACAATGCTGACCGCTTCTCGCTACCGCTTTTACTGGGTGAATTTCGGTATTCCGCTGGCCTGCGCGGTCGTGGTGTTTCTGATGTTCGACATGACCAGCATCGACATCGCCTTCAACAATTACTTTTTTGATCCGGTAACGCAGACGTACCCGTTGGACCATGTCCATCTGTTCGAAAAAATCACCCATAAATGGGCGCGGATCATTCCCAACTGGACCGGCGAAATTGCGATTATCGGTGCCTTGCTGTCGTTTCTCTGGCCGCGTCTGAAGGCTGAAAAACACTCGAAAATCATCGCCTTCCTGGAAAAAATCAAAGTCGCACCGGTGCTGCGCTTTGCCACCCGGCACCGTCGCGATTTTCTCTACGTGGTGTTCGCGTTCTCCATCAGCACCGGGGTGATTCACTACCTCAAGGGCCACACCAGTGTGTATTGCCCGATCGAGACCACCCAGTACGGCGGCAAAAAGGAGCACGTTGAGTGGTATGAGAATTTCGACCTGCTGAAAGTCGCCGGTGACGGTCGCTGCTGGCCGGGCGGACACGCATCGGGCGGGTTCACCATGCTGGCGTTGTACTTCGTGGCTCGCCGTTATCGCTGGCGCTATTCCAAAGCGATCATGTACGGCTCGCTGACCCTCGGTTTCATCTACGGCACAACGCGGGTGCTGCAAGGCTGGCACTACATGTCCCACACCCTCTGGGCCGGGATCTTTGTGTGGCTGGCGTGTTTGCTGACGGCGCTGGCGTTTTACGGGCGAGCGAGGCTGGAACAGCCGGTGCTGTCCAAATCGCAAAAACCGGTACCGGCGACTCAGACTGAACCAGTGAATTGAGTCCGCTTTGAACGGCGAAACCCGCAACCCGAAAGGGCGGCGGGTTTTTTCTTGCCCGAGGAAACCTCCAGTGAGCTCAGGGTTTGTGTGCGACTGCGATCAACGATGGGACAGGGCGCGACATAACTTCTGGCTACCGGAAAAGGAAGGCCAAAAAAACAGGCTGGAAAAAAGTGTACGGAACGATTTCTTAACAAATCGTGAACAACTGCTGTGATCTATTGAGGGTGAAGGTCGACCTTCATTTCGCCACCCTGTCTGGCTTTCCAAGCCCAGTGAGTTCCTGATTGAAGCGCACAAATTCCACCTCGATTTCTGCAAAACGGTTGGTGCTCCGGAGGATCGCGCTTGGCTTTGGTATTGCCTTTGCTCTTCTACTGGCGGTCGGTGGTTACTGGCTGTTTACGCCGCCATCGCCGTACGTTCCGTTGAATGGTCTGGACCCTGCATCGGTGTCGATGATTGCGGTGGGCGATCAGGGTAGCGGTGACCTGCAACAGTGGCGGGTGGGGCAAGCCATGGAGCGGGTTGCGTCCAGGGAGGGGCGCCTGGACATGGTGGTTTTCCTCGGCGACAACTTCTATGGCAAGCCATTGACCAGCACCCACGATCTCCACTGGGAAACCCGATTCGAGCGTGTCTATTGGGGTCATTGGCTCAGCCATGTGCCGTTCTACGCGGTGCTGGGCAACCACGATTACCCGGTGTCGCAAAAATACGAGATCGAGTACGGCCAACAGCACAAGGGATCGGGCCGTTGGCATATGCCGGCGAATTTCTACGTCAAGGATTTCGGTGACGTTGACGGGCGGCCATTGGTGCGGATGGTGTTCCTCGACACCTCGGCGCCCCGTGAAAGTTTGCAGCAGCAAATCGACTTGATCGATCAGGCGTACCAGGCACCCGGACCGGCTCCGGTATGGCGAATAGCCGCGTCCCATCACCCGGTGCGCAATCAAGGCAAGCATGACGAGGAGTCGAATCTGCTCACATGGCTCTTGCCAGTGTTGCAACGCAACCACGTCGATCTGCTTTTGTCGGGTCATGATCACAACCAGCAATTGCTGTTGCGTGCAGGCGAACCCGCTTGGGTGATTTCCGGGGCCGGTGGCAAGAGGCTGTCTGCCTTGCAAACGCCAACACCGGATAGCACCTTTACTGACTCGCGGGCTGGTTTTGCCAAACTCGATCTGAGCGCCACTCAACTCAGGCTGGGGTATTACAACGACCGCGGCGATCTGGAATCCGGCTTTCGCTGGGTCAGAGACTGCCAGTGGATGGCCAAAGGCTGTTTGCTGCCCGAGCCATCGCAAGGGAGCGTCGCGCAGGTGGCACAGTGATGGGCGCAAACCCGCAGGTAAAAAAAAGCCCGCGGGAGAGCGGGCAAACCGTAGTTTCTTGAATGAGCGAGCGAAATGTACAGGCTCGCGCGGGGTGGTGGGGTGAAGAAAAATTCATCTCGCTCAAAGCTCCGTACCAGAGCTTGCGACATAGCTATGGCAAATGATCCGCGGCAAAGTCGGCTTCCGACCGTGCCCGCAAGCGGCCCTTGCGGCAGGCTTGCTGGAACCGCTCGAAATCGCGCTCGTTGTGCTCGGTATAGCCCTGGGCATATTTATAGAGCGCATCGGCCAGTGCGTCGCTCTTGCCGATGTAGCCGCTGATCACCGCCGCGTGCCCGGAAGACTTGGCATGGGCGCGAGCCAGGGCCCGGCCGCAGAGCCGGCCATAGGCGGCGAATGCGTCGCCATCGAAGGTCTCGAGTTCGGCGGAGATTTTCATGTCGCGCAATTGCCGCACATAGAAATGTCGCCCGCTGGGACCGGTGGTCCAGCCGAGGAACAGGTCGCTGGCCGATTGCATCAACCGCTGGCCGTCGACCACCCGTTGCCCCTCATGCCGCACCCGCGACCTGGTCTTCACGTAGCCGGCGAGCACCGAGCGTCGCGCTTCCTTGAATTGCAGGAACAGCGGGAACTCCTGATCGTCGGTCAGCAGCGCCACCAGGCAACGGGTGCCGACACTGCCCACGCCCACCACTTTGAACGCCATGTCCTGAACGTGAAAACGCGACACCAGATCACGGCGGTCCGCTTGCAGGGTGCCGCGATAGTCGCGCATGAAGGTGTCGTAGAGCGGACGCCAGTCCGAGAGGCGCAACCAGTCATCATCGGCATCCAGCAGCGTGGTGTTTTTGTGCAGGTGGAAAATTTCCGGCAGGTCATCGCGAATGATCAGACGACCATGGGCGTCGCGTTCGCTGATTTTTGGCAGCAGTTCGGCATGGGTGCGACGTTCGGCCTTTTCGACGGCGCGTTGCACATGTTCCAGAGTGCTTTTGTTGGCCTGCGCCAGCAGGTCGTCATAGCTGATGGATTCGTACCAGGTTTCCAGCGAACTTTGTTCGGCGCATTCGAGCATGGTTTTCTGATAGGCGCCCACGACCTGATGGCAGACCATTTCTTCAACCGTTTCCCCATGACGCAGATCGCGAGCCGCCACCAGGAAACTCGCCACCAGCCGTTTCAAGTCCCACTCCCACGGCCCGGGGTGGGCCTCATCGAAGTCGTTGACGCTGAACAGCAGGTTGCGTTCAGGCGTTGCGAATCCCCCGAAATTCATCAGGTGGCTATCACCGCAAATCGGCGATACCAGCCCCATGCTCGAGGTGCCCGCCAGGTCGTGGGCCTGCAGCAGCGCATTGCCGCGATAAAAGGTGAATGGTGACACCAGCATGCGTCCGTAGCGCAACTCCACCAGGGATTTGACGCGTCCTTCACTCGACGCCTTGATCAGCGGTATTGGGTCGCGGTCGACCTTACCCAAGGCTGCTTGCGAACTGCGGGAGCACTTCTTGCGCGCATCCTTGCCTTGCTTCAAACGGTCGGTGAGGGTGGTCATGGAGGCCTATTCGACAGGGTTATAGGACGATTGCGAATTGAGTGTAGAAGGGCTTTGCGGGTTCATCCGAAGTGTTTGCCCAGCGACTAATCTGTCTGTCAGGCATCGACTCGGCGCCATCACCCGGAAACAGGGAGCCCAGTGTTTTCATTACCGGTTTCACTGCTGCTGGCGTTCCTCATTGGCTGGGTGTCCCAGCGCATGGGCATGTGCCTGGTCAATGCGATGGGGCTGCTGCTCAAACGCCGGCCGACCCTGTTCGTGTCGCTGGTCAGCTGCGGTTTGTTCGGTTTGTTGCTCGCACCGTTCTACGCGTTGTCTGGCGTCAGTCAGCCGCTGTTCATCCCTGAGGTTGGCTATCTGTCACTGGTCGGTGGCGGGTTGTTGTTCGGCCTCGCGTCGGTGCTCAACGACGGATGCAGTGTCGGCACCCTCACCAAGCTCGCCAGCGGCAACCTCAACAAGGTCTTCACCATCCTCGGCTGGGTGTTGGGCATCGTGCTGTGGCATCACCTGAACATGCTGACCGAACACCGGGCGCTGAAAATGCCGATGATCACCAGCCGTCATTACTGGCTGGTCATTGGCATCGTGTTGCTGATTTTGCTGTTCCTGATCCGGATTCACGGCGACAAACACCTGGTGCTGTCGAGCCTGCTGCTGGGTGCCCTGACCGGCGCCCTCTACACCTTCGAACCACTGTGGACGCCCAGCGTGTTTTTCTACGATCTCTCGCACATGTTCTGGGTCTCGGGCGACACATCATTGACCACCCCGCGTGTGGCGGTGTTCGCCATGCTGATGCTGGGCATGCTCTGTTACACCTTGTATCGCCGCACGTTCAACTATCAGCGCTTTGCGGCGACGACAGCGGTCAGGCATTTGCTCGCGGGTGTGTTGATGGGGACCGGTGCATCGATGATGCTGGGCGGCAATGACTCGCAGATTTTGTTGGTGTTTCCGACGCTGACCTGGGTGGGGGCGGTGCCGTTGGTGTCGATTGTGTTGGGGATATTGGTGGGGGTTGGGGTGAGGCGACTGCGTGCTTGATGATCGCGGCTCTGGAGTTGGACGACCTCAATGAGACCGTCCATTTTTCAAGGATCAAACCTGCATTTGCAGCCGTCGCCCAACCACATCCAGCAAATCGCATCCATCGCGCAGGGACGTGACCAGCACCCGCGCCAGTTCGCTGTAAACACCCTCATCAGCCGCGAAACTCTCCAGCAATTGCGTCGCGGTTCGAATGCGATAGGCGGCTGTTTCGTGCAGCACATCCAGCGGTGCCTCGGTGTCGATCAGCAGCGACGCGATGGTGCAGTCGATGCCGGTCATTGGCATGTATCGATTCATTTCAGGCCTCCACTTCGTCGAGAGGCGCGATGTTGTCCAGTGCCCGGTTCACCAGCAATTGCGCCAGCACGGCCAACTGCTGGATCGCCAGGGCGATGTTGCGACGCGAACTCTCAAGCTCGCAGGCAAGGTCGGTGCTCATGACGTTGAGCGAGGCGAGGGTTTCGCTGGCGTGGGTGAGCAGGGACGGTGTGTCGATGTTTGGGCGGAGGGTGAAGACGTGGCTGACGGGGTCGAGGTGATTGGGGTTGCGGAGGCGGGCGCTGATGGTGGGTTCTGTGGTTTTCGATAAGTCGATTTTGTCTTCAGCTAAATTGGTTGGGGTTTCCGGGGGATTGGGGCTGTTTTTTTTCAAGATGGCATTCCTCACACTGTTTAGAGAAGCTGCCATCCCCTGCTGTCAAACAGGATTGGGTGGCAGCTATACGCGGGTTGACAGACCGGAAGTGTGAGAACCCGGTGCACCCGAAGGTGCCCCGCGCACAGCCGCCATAATCGTGACTACATGCGCGAATGCATGCTGTCTGATTTGGGAGGTGTGAAGGTTACACTTTTCAGCCTGTCAAAGCCGATCGCTGATTTGCAGCGACCCCTGAAGGCTATCGTCGAGAAGTTGCGTCCGCCAGTTCATGAAAGGCGATGCGTTTTGCGGGAAATGTCCTAGGACGCGGTGAAGAGGTTGCACTGATCACAGATCGCTCGATCTCACCGTGTGCTTGAAATGATGCTCCCAAAGCCTGACCCCCAACCCGCCTGTCCTGTCCAGTGACTACCCCACCGTCAGATCCGTGATCAATGTCGGCTGCAAACCCGCATTAAACAGCTCAGCCGTTACCGATACCCATATTGCAACCATGCACATAACAGCCTAGCGCGACGGCCTATGTGACCCTATCGTCAGAATTCACGTACCACAAAGTGCTTTTGTGAGTTGTGAGCGTACGATGTAACTCACGTTTTCGCTGAATTCCTGGGGGCGCGAACGAAGCGACCAAGCGATATGGCATTGGAGAAAAATCATGATTCGCAAGCACTACTTGAAAGCCCTGGCGATGCTGCTCATTGCCGCTGGCGTGCAGTGGGTGACGCTACCCGTCAACGCAACCGAGCAGGGTCAACAACGGCGTGAAGCTCGCGATACCAGGCAGGAAGGGCGCTCCACTGCCCGGCAAACCAAGGATGATTGTAGAAAAGGCAATGACAAGAGCAACGTAGAGTGTCGCCAGGACAAGCGCAGTACCAAGCAAGATACCCGTCGTACAGCCCGGGACATCAAGTACTGATCGTTAGCGTGGGTCCTGCTTCAGACTGTTGCAGGGCTTGCGATACAGCCAGAAACAACAAAGCCCGCACTGGGCGGGCTTCGTTGGTGTTTCAATTGGTGGGCCGGGGTAATTTGAATCCGTTTAGTAAATTGTTGATTTATAACATTAATATCTAATTTGATTTTTAGTTGGAATACCAACTGGAATACTGCACTCCAGTTGACCACCCGTTTGCATTCGATCTGACCAGCACGTTTCGTAACCATGATTGACAGTGAACTACCCATAGCTGCCGGTTGCGACAGGCAGAAATCGGCCGATTCTGTTGAAAAAGTCGGTCCTTCCAGACTGTCCGCATACTGACCGCTGAAAACGCCTTTTTTGCGCGCTGCTACGCGAAATCGGAGCCAGAAATCCGCTGCTCAAAGTAAAGATTTCAATCTCAAGCGCGTACTTTTCTGCCGTGGAAGCTATCGCCGACTTTTTCAACAGAATCGGCCAGAAGCGGTCAGTCAGCGCCCACGAAATTGGGGGCGATTCAATAAGTAACGACATTCCAGTAATAACGAAATCCTCTGCCTTTTTGGCGGCTGGGACAAACGCACCTATCTGCTGCCGCTGCCCAATCCAAAAGCGCGGCTGGGCAGCGTCGGTTATTTTGGCGATATGAGCGAGATGGGTGGCTATGTGCTACGTTTTCAAAGCTTCTCATCTGTCGTTTTTAAAGGAGTATGTATGTTTACTGATATCAAGCCAGGCCCGAAGCCCAAACGCGAGGATGGCAAGGACGACCGCAGACGGCATGTGGACCCACCCAACGATAAGAAACACCCGACTTTGCCTATCCACAAGCACAAGCCAGGAGATTAGGGCCAGCCTGGCAGCCCTTCGTCATCGAGTATGCCGGAGGGCTTTTTATTATCGGCGGTTAAATATTAAAAGCCACTGGCAAAAACGGGGTCTGACACTGAGGGATCCATGTGGTCTGATCCCTTTTTTCTCAAGATGTCTAGGAGGTGTGTCCCCTTATGGCTTACGTTGCGGATTTTGCTAATAAAACTACTTGTTCAACAGGGAAAAGGGCTTGATTAATCAGTCGGATTTGGACTGAACGTGTTGCCAGTTTCGCTGAGACTTTTTAAGCATTTCGCCCATTTGGTTTATGGTTGAGCGTCATATGAATAAATTGGCCCCTTGACTGTCCTGGCGCGGTGAACGCTTCCCACACGTGCGGAGGACAAGCTGAGTACCACCATTCCACGCCATTGGGAAATCTGACATAAATGGTTTCCGAACCCGCATCGTATTTTTCTGCAACTATTCGAGTTGAACCAAACACAGCAATCCATTCAGTCATCTTCAGCCTCGTAGGTGCCGCGCCATGCGGCTAATGGTTCACTTATATTTGGAAGATGCGGAGCTTGACGCCAAGACTCAAGAGAAGGATCTTCTGCTCGCGGCATTGGATTCGGTTTATCCAACATCGCCCGGACTGGCAGTACAAGCGCTTCTCCGCTGACTATAGCTTCCCCTGTCCGCAATGACGGTAAAACCGATGCCAACCCTGCCACGCTGTCAGGTAACGCAGCACGAATTGCTCCTTGATCTCCGGCATTCGTAAGACGAAGGGCAATTATCGTTCCACACTGTGCTAGTGCTGTTTCCGGGAGTTCAGTTGGTCGCTGGGTTACCAACAGTAAACCAACACCGTATTTACGCCCCTCTCGGGCTATCCGATTGGCTGAGTCACGCGTAACAGCGCTTGCAGATGCTCCGAGGTATCGATGCGCTTCCTCTAGTACAATTAGAACGGGACTTGGGCGCCCAATTCCAGGCCCCTCCGGCTCACTACGCAGCGCGACTTCAAACAACATATTTAAGACGACGCCGATTGCGAGATCTGCAGCTGCTGCAGGGACCCCACTGAAATCTAGTACCGATATTGCGCGATTCCCACCTAACCAATCTTGCATCACCTCAACGAGTGGGTCAGTGCCAACCGGATCACCCGTAGGTTCTTGAAAAAAGCGTAGACGCGGGTCAAGTAGTCCTAAACGGATTAGATCAGGTGTTGAACCGTAGACTCCGAATGTAGGACCTTGATGAGGCGGTTGACCTCCAGGTCCATAAGGCTCGAATTGGCCTGATCGCAACGTAGCTGCATCGCCCGGATCAATCTGACACACTGTTCCGGGATCCGATTTTACTCGGCGAGTCTCACGATTTTCTGAGTCCAGTTGGTGCCAAATTGGACGGATATCAAATGGAACTGGCGTATCAGCAGTGACGGCATTTGGATCAAGAGTTAACCAACTTGAAGTGGCAACAAATTCTCTACGGGCCTGCGCCACAAGATCGTTGAATCGATTAGTGAATGTCGGGCCGCCTGACGCGCCGGCAAATATTCTTACTATGTCGCTTGCAGGCAATGCCCAATATGGAACCCTGAGACGGTTCATATCGTCAGCGAGCACACTACGAACGGAGGCACTCTCCGCAAGAGCGCGTGCATATTCTCCGTGAGGATCTACAACTACAATATTGGCTGCGTTCCAGCCGCCTCTTATGAAACTTTGTAGTAGAGATGCCACTACAGTCGTTTTTCCGGATCCTGTTGATCCGACTACCGCGGCATGTCGCACGACAAGTTTTTTTGCGTTAAGGCAAACTGGTACGTCTTCGGTTGCGGATAAACACCCTAATCGTAAATGTTCATCATCCGCATGGGGAAAAATAGCGGCGAGTTCTTCAGGCGTCGCGAAATGAACTGGATCATCGAGTCCGGGAAATACACCAACGCCTCGTTGAAACCGACCCGTTGCTCGATCAATCTCTCCGAGTAATTGAATTTCTAACCAGCGTTCGTCGCGCTCAATAGCATCGGAAAGAGCTACTTTTCCCACAAGTTCTGCGATACCTACAAGAGTTACGGTAGCAATAAGATCGATAAGGCCCTGAGGGATTCGAACAAGCGAGCCGATTTGTCCAATAGGTTGAAGTCGTCCCCGGTAAATTGGTGCCACTCCAGCAAGATTAGGGTCGAGTGCAACTATGATAGTAGCGCCAAGAACGTTTTTGACCTTGCCGATGCATGTCGGATCTTGCCATGACATGCTTATTCTCCTATGCCTGGATTTTGGATTTCCGCTGCCGCTTTTAGTATATTTTCCAATCGAATATCATTGTCAAAGTCACGGCTAGTACTCTTTGCTAGATATTCTGCCAATTTGCTGAAGTTTCCGAGTAAGAATGAATTTCCCTCATGTATACCAGGACATTCTTCTTCGGTTTCTGCCCAGTTGGCCCTTACTCCCCCAATGATTGCCTCTTGGTTGCCTAGCACCTGGAGGTTTGGCGTCAAAAGTGCTTGAGCGGCCAGAATATCTGGAATGGTCGAATAACAAAAAACAACTATTTCTGTGCGTTCACGTCGCATCGCGGCATCGAAGAATAGTTCGTTTAAATGCGCGTCTCCGAACGAATAGCCAGCTACTAATACAAGTGTTTCTGGTTGGTGAAACGCTCGGCGCATGCGATCTTGAAGAACAAGAAAAGGGACTCGCCTCGACTCTTCATATTTTGTATCGGAGGGGTATATCGCTGCCGCCATTTCATTGTTGACTGGCTGGCCGACTCGAACAATTTGGCGATCATCTTCCCATGCCCAGTTGACGGATCCGTGTAGCTTCCACAAGCGTGAAAAAAAAGCAGGGATACCTTCTGCTTCAGAACCTGGCCGAATCTCAACGAGATCAGTCTGAAATCGAGCTCGCAAATTCCCAATAAACCCGTCGAAATAAGGAACTTGCATTTCTTCCAGTGCGGTTTCTAGTAAGAGATCATAGTTGACTGTAAAGATCTCAACTGGCATGTGGTAATTTGTACGGGCAAGCCAAGCAGCAAAGTACCTACTTGGTGTAAGATTGGCGTTGCTAATGTCTAACTCTTTAATGATTATTTGGCAGATAGCCAGATCTAAATCTAATGCCGTCTGAGCAGTGAAGTTGTCTAAAGTCTGATCGCCATCTAACAGTGCAGATATTCGCCTGAGCCGGCTAAGGCCTTGTTCCAAGTTTCGACCTGTAAGCAGTAGGGTTAATAGGGGTTTTTGGTCATTGTTGAGGCTTGCAAGCACTCGGTCCTGTAACTGGGCAATGTCTGGAAGGCCGCATGCCTTTGAAGTTCCAGCTCCAAAAAAGGTACATACGTGTCGGGAGCGCGTTGCCAATTTCGCCCCTAAACCAGTGACAAATCGTAAGGGATCGTGAGTGACCATATCTACACCAAGTCCTTGAGGGTGTAAGCAGACTAGACCACATATCAGAGTTGCGAGGTGTTAATCGGCATACTTTATTCGAGTGTGAGAATTTTTTTGTAATTCAGACCGCCTTGCAGGCTCTACAGCGTTGTTATGGAACACTATTTAATATTACGCAAACCTGCCTGTTATTAACGCACAGTCCGCCAAAAACCGTACCGTAGAATCTCGAAAGCAGTGGTTGCCCGCGTCCGCTTTTGGCCGATATTTGCCTCTCGCCACCGTCAGCTTCACGCCCTGAGGAAGTCAGTCAACCAAATTCGAGGTATCTGAAGGTGCGTTCAAGCTTCGTTTGGCCGAGGAGGAGTTGGACTGCCCTCATGTTCTTCGTTCTTCGATAGATTTTGGTGACGATTCGGCTGATCCAAGCTCTGCTCGAACGGCTTAAGCGTAGGCCGAACCGGCTTTGCACTTCTCATTAGGATTGCCACTGCTTAAGATCCTCTTCTGATCTGATGCAACTACAGGAGGTTGACGTGCGCCCTATCTCAAACCCACGATTTAACGCTTTCGCTGCTTACTGCAGAAGCCCCAGGCACTGGCGATGGGAGACGAGATAGCTTGGTTCGAAGCCGAAAACTCGCGAATCATGGCGACAATCATCAAGGACAGAATTGACGGCGATTACAAACGCACAGACATGCGCGCAGAACTGAGGAAAGGCAAGGAGAAGCAATCCGATGAAAAGAGCTATCTGTCCATCCTGTGAGAAAATCAATGGCGTCCAGTTGCTATGGGGAATGCCGGATGCCGCTGATTTGACATTGGCCGAGAAAGGAGAAGTAGAGCTTGGCGGCTGTGTCATTACTGATATGGAAGTAGACCGCCATTGTCGTAGTTGTGCGCATCAGTGGAAATCATCAATGTTTCCCAATAATGAGCGTGAAGGAAAAAGTGACTTACAAAAAAAACACAGTAAGCGGAACAGGTCAAAACCTAACCTGTCGGCAATATCTTCGCCGACGGTAGCGGTATCACCAATTGCAGTGACCCACAAAAATCAAGGTTCAGTATCCCCAAAAAAGCACTCATCATTCATCCCGACTGTGATCGTTTTTATTCTCGCTTGGATCGTAGCCTCGCTTTTAGCGGGATCTTTGGTGTGCGGAGATGGCTGGGCCTCTGGGTCAATTGGTAGGCAGGGAGCGTGTTCAAGCCACGGAGGGGTTAATAAACTACCTCAGACGCTTGCGTTTTTTGTTAGCGCGGCCTTAGCGTTTGTTTTCCATATCCGCCGAAAGGGTTGACGTTGGCCTTCATCGGAATCGCCTACCTTTTTTCAGAGTCAGGCGTGCGTCCGGGCATCACGCCTTGCATGATTAGACCGGCTGCCACCTATGCGGCAGCAATTGATCCATTTCACTCAATCTAGACATTACTGTCGCCTACCAGAGCGCTTGCCGCAGCCACATCACTTGACTCAGGTCGGACGCTAGGCGGGGTGCGCTTGGGATTGTTTGCGGTCATCCTGAGAGACTTCTTTTGGCCGATTGCTGTCTGTCGCCAAGGGCAGCAAACGACCCTTTAGGCCAGGCTTACCCAGTTCACACAGATAGCAGAACAGCTCGCTAGCTTCAATCAACGTCCTACTGTCCTCAAACAATGTTGAGCGCCTGCCCCAAGCAGATAAGAGTTGCCGCTCCCAACTAGTCTCACGCGTCACCAAGCGGCCGCTCTCCAACAATCATGAATTCGCCTACGAGGGGTTGTTCCAGGGGATCAATGAAAGAGATCTTCGAGAATAGTTCGGCATCAACAGCACCCAGTGCGCACACCTCCACACCGAGCGCTGCGCCAAGCAGATACATATGGTGAAATACCACACCAACATCCTTCAGACACAGAGCGTAAGCGATCCCTTCATACTTCCAGGCCAGATGAGTAAAGCGAGCCGTGATTAGAATAATGAACGCGGGAGAATCGATTCGCCCGGTAGCCCTGCAGGCATTTGACCTAAGCACCGAAACTTGGTCGTTCCAGCCACATACCTGCCTGAGTGCGTGAGTGCTTGAGTCGTAATAGAGGATCCCACTCAGGGCTCCGGAGGAATCGGACCCGAGAACATAAAACTCAAGCTCATAGCAGCCACCGGCACCCGCATAGAGCCTGGACTGGGCTTCCCCCGATCGCCCAAAACTCCGTACTACTGGAGCTAGCCCCGAAAGAAGCTTCCCTAAATCGGTGATTCCCACTTCCCCCCCGACTGCGTCGGAAGGGGGAGATCTCCGGCGTTGCAACACGTCCCAAAGAGATATAGAAAGGTCTGCACTATCGGCCCGTGCGAGCATTGCGACGACAGGCCAACTCTCGTAGCTAATTTCGTCCCGATGCCCTGTGGGCGCACCCAAGCGAAAGGTAGCCCCGTGGCGTGTAGGAGAAGCCCGCTTCTGCGTTGAGTGCGCATGGAAGAGGAGGTCATGGAATTCCCAAACCTGCTGACGTCGCTTTCCCCCCAACACATCAACAAGGTCCACAATTTGGGTTCGTAAGAGCACGCTAAGCAATGTATGCGCAACAGTCGGCGACTCAAGCGAAAGCGCGGAGGTCAGCAAATCCACTAGGACTTTCCCATTGGGCCCTCCCACCCCGACCACGTCAAATACGACCTTAGCGACGGACAAAGGCACCAGGATCTCGTCTTGACTGGTAGCAGACTTGAGGCAGATCACATCTGCTTCTGCGGACGCCGTGGCATAAGCGAAGCGCGACAATTGGTACTGCGCGTTCAAACTGACCATGGGCGTCTCGAGGAAGTTGCCACGACACTCCGCAATGCAAGTGCCATGCGAGTGAATGAAGAAAGTCAACGCGCCGGCTTCGTGCATTTCCCGGATGCGCTTAATCATTACCGCCGCTGTCTTCACATCGAAAAACTGCAGCGAGAAATCCGTCAAGTCCTCCAGCGAACAGATGCCGGTGTCAAGAGCAGACCAAACTGCTGCGAGTACCCCGTGGGTATCCTCGTTGAATTCGCGGAGCTTAGCTGACTTTCGCTTTAACCCCAGAACAGCAAAGGCGTTACTTCTCATTCAGGTTGCCCACATGTGATCAGATAAAAATTCTGAGTCAGCCGATTTGCTCGCGGTCCGGCTCCGGTCATATCGATCCGGTGGAATGCTCTCGCGGGGAATATCAACAGTTGGTTGTACTGATGCTGCACCGCTCCCGTCTGCTCCCAGGACGAATTAGGTGCGGTAAAGAATCGGCTGACTGGCTCGCAGTCAGGGGCGATTTCGGCGCCAGTCGGAAGATGCCTCCAGAACGAGGTTCCGCAGATCGCCGTGCTTGGAATATCCTCTGTAGTGCTGAGCGACAAGACACCCACGTGGTCACAAAAGTCATCGATGTGTGGGACGCTTTCCAGATCTTGGAGGTCCTTGCCACCCTGGATACGCGCAAATGGCGCAAATTGGTACTCCACGTGAGGTCGAACCCGTAGCCCCATGTGCCTGCCGAGGAACGGACAGAAAAACTTCGTCGTTATGGGCGTAAAAAGGAAATGGCCGGGATAGAGACCTCTGCCCTGTGTCCAGGCGCGCTGGTTCATGGCGAATATACGAACCGCATCCGGATTCTGATAGACGTCGGTCAAGACCATCACAGTGATTTCGCCGAGCGCGATTCTGGTGACCTGAACGTCAGCGTTTATGCTCCAAGTATCCATGTACTTCACCGATAATGAGAGGTCGATTCCTCAGCCCAGCATAGCGACGGAATTAAGCTCGGACTCACGCAACTGCCCACTTAGCCATCCAAGCCCCACCGGCACCGAATAGAGGCGCCCTTGTCCCAATCGGCGCCAATAATGGTGTAATCCTGGAACAACAACCTTGACGGAATGGAGGCCCGTCTCCCGTCTTGACTGATCGAGGATGAGGACTTCGAGCCCCAGCGCCCGAGCAATGGATTCGCAGTGATGAATGTCGTCGAGAATGTCGTTTGTCTTAGGCCCCACGTCAGGACGGAATCCGACACATTCACTTTCGTCCCCGCTGAGAAATGGGAGCGATCTAAGACTTACCCGGTTGAACCAGTCTTGCGTTTCGGCGTCGACATGATGTCGTCCCTCCCTTCGCGACCTAGGCAGCATCTGGTTCAGTTCAGTCAATGCACGCGAGACCGCTATCTTCGAATCAAGATGACAGCCGAAACCGGTTAGAATTTCGGTCCCCGCACCGTTTTCGCCGTCGAGACATGACAGCGCGACATAAACCGGAATGTCAAAGTCATGTGTAATATCGAGCAACCACAGCCTTCGTCCCAATTGTCTGTGGCGATCCGCTAGTGCGTCGATATACGGATCATTGAGTGATCCAAGAGACACAGTGGGGCGACGCAATTTGTTGTACCACCAAACTGCTACTGCATCCCTTTCCACCACCTCTAAAAAGCCTTGCAGGACAGCTTCTTCAAGATTGTTCCCGGCGGCGTTACCGTTGGAATCGGAGAAACAGTAACGTCTTCCGTTCTGCGTCACGGGCAGATGATGCGTGTGATATAGATACGAGGTGGGAAGAAATCGCATGAAACCATTAGTGAGCGACCAGATTGGTGACCACTCAATTTCGGTGGAGGACTCGAGCCACTCGGGCACTCGCAGGCTCCACGGGGCAAGTCGGTTCCATTCATCCCTCTTGGAGAATTGCTGCTCGCTGAACAGCATGCATCTGTTAGGGTGAATGGCCTCTTCGCCAAGTGTATCTAAGCTCCCGATTATAACGGGCTCGTACCCCTGAAAGAAAACCGAGTGCCGTTCAACAGCTTCCGCGAGCGCGCTGGCCCTTGCCTGCACCGTGGTTCTTCCCTTTCCTGCGCTTGTATTGGCGAGGTTGTCCGCTCCTGCCAGGAGGGATGAGGGTTGATACCCAAAGTTATGTCTGGCCAAGAACACCGGCATCGTGGCAGGAGCCCCATCCAACGGGAACAGATGGCTGACAATGCCCGTAATAGGACTCACCAGACGATCTTCAAGTGTCAATGTCTCCGTTGGATGGACGCTCCTATATCCTCCATCCGAAATGTCAGCCTTGGATTGAGACGTGAGCAACGGCGGAGAGTACTCGTGGTTCGTGTTTCCGCATGCTGGGCACCCGTCAAGCGCGATCACGGAATGACGGGTTATCGACGCGTCACGTATGTCGAACTGCGTCAGCGAATTGTTCTTAAGCGATTGGCCCTGCAGGTATACCGTGAGCAAGAGCGAACTAAGAGCTCCGGAAGTTCCTCTTTCCACGCTAGGGAAGACGGTCGCTTCGATCTGGCCAGCAGGCCCGAGTTTTCGGTTCGCATACGTCTCAACTAAGCGATTCTGGCTTATGCGGGACGCCATGCAGTTGTAGCACGGCACCTTTGCCGTTTGAAATAGGGGGCTCACCCATCCGTTAGTGCCGGAGATCTTAAGTACTATCCAAGGGTCTCCGTCTTCACTTCTGCTTAAGCAGTATCTCGCTAATAGGGGGTCGAGGAGATCATCAACTAGGACTATTCGTATACATCTACCAGGATAGGCGTCCAACATCTTGGTGCCTGCCCTCAATCCGTCGTCGTTAAGCCAATCCGCGAGGCGGGTTTCTGCCCCTTCAACTACCGACAGGCTCTCGACAAGAACGTACCAACTCTTCAGCTCAGGGGACACATTCCGCGGATCCCCGCTCGCGGCTGCGAGTTCATCGACAAGCGAGTAGTCAGTACAGGCCTGGCTTTCGATGATGTATCCCTTGCCTTCCATGTGCATGAGCGCGTAGAAAACTTCCGCTGTCGGCAGCCGATCGGCAAGTAGTCGCGCCAAATCGTAGGAAGTACGTCTTCCATCGACAAGCTCGAGTACGGCGCAAAGACGGGTGTCGCTCACTACTGTGGCTTCAGCCCCATCAAACAGGCATATACCCTCATCGCGAACTATCCGAATCCTTAGACCCTTCCTTAAGGCTGGAACGCGAAGCATACATACTCCCCGATACACCGCGACTGACACTAGTCACAAAGATTCCAGCACTTGCTCGATTTCCAGCAATTACGAGCCTGCTCAACTTCGATGGCTTCGTCAAATGCAGGTGGCTCTTCTGGGATGACTATGTGCATCTCGTTGGCGGTGTCGACGTGGACGTGGACTTTTCGCCCCTCAGGCAAGGTGAGACCGAATTCTTCGAAACACTTCACGGGGTCTTGTACCAGCCTCTGCATGAAGGCCTTGTCGCTCCACGCAGTCGCCAACAACATCGCGAAGCGACGCTCGTATTCACGCTCTCGGATGTCAGAGTTGTGCCGCTCGTCGGGCTTCTTCGAGCCCGCCTTCTTTCTACTTTCTGCCATATCGTCCTCGCTGGTGATTGGAGTTACCGAACAAAAGCGACACCTGCTTCTCAACCCTGAAGAAATCTTAGGTGCTCTCCTTTCATTCGTCACGGGAAGCAGTCGCCCCTGCTTGCACCGACACTTTCTTCCGGATGTCACGGTCATCCGCAAACCGGCATGGTAACGTTGCGTGACTATTGAAAAGACCATGAATCATGTTTTTATATGCTGTTGGTTGACTTGGCGTTATACGCAGTCATGTGTTATAACTTAACAATTTTTCCACAGTGTGCAGTGGCACCTTCCGGATGTGCAATCCCAGAGATCACAGCAGATATCTTTAACTTCTGGCGAACTTTTCCCTACTAATATTGGCCCGCCTCGCGAAGCCTCGTTTTTCAAGTCATCGGTCTTAATAACTTGGAACGAGCTTATTACATAGTCGGAGCCCTGATCTTTCAGATAGTCTTAAGCTTTTTGCAGGGCTTTACTAAAGGCGTCAAAATCTTGAGCGGTTATGATGGTTTCTTTCGGGCTCATAAAAACCTCCGACAACTTAAGCTGTATTTGATTTTTGAATCATGAATGCTCTAACAAGCTTGAGTGTGCGATATTGTCAATCAAAAGGTCAGTATCGTTATTGGGTTTAGCCCCTGGCGTGTAAAATGTCAAAAATTATTAGGCAAGCTATTATGATGTAATGGAATAAAGAATAGTCCATTAATTTATAAGATGCTTCAGTTTAAATTCGGCGCATCAATCATTTTCCTTAAAGTTGTGCAATATTGATTTGGTCTTTCTATTTCTCGGAATAACACATATTGCCTTAGGTTGTATTGACGGTATTCGTTTAAAATGTGCGCAAAGTTTGCTCGCAATCCGGTAGTGCTGCTACGCTTGCACTATCGAATTCTTTCGAAGCTGAAGGAGATGCTCATGAGCGAAAAATCTGACGCACTACGACAAATTAGAAAGCCTGACAGACGCACCCTCGGCTCGTCTCGAAAAAATAGAAGTTCTTGTATCGAGAAATTAAAAAAACCAGCCTACGCCACTGGCCTATATTTGCTTAGCGCTTTGTTTTTTCTGGGAGTTCACGTCGTTAAAGCAGAGGGGATGTACAAAGATACTGGAAAAGAATTTCCCGGGCCTGAAGAAGTAGAGAGATTCTGGCGAGCGTATTTTCCTTTTGGCGCTTTATCTTCTGGACCTATCGGTTGCGCTATAGAAAGCATGGAGATTATTTGTAGAGCAGATAAAAATCCAGTTACCTCTTTTAGTTACGAAGTTATTACCTTTACTGGATACGGTACAAAAATAACAACTATTCAACAGGATGGTGCATGTGTCAGGGTTTTTTATAAACTCAGTGTTGATCATGGCGGCCCTGAAGGACGCATATGTCTATCACCAGAGGCTAACCTGAGAGTTAAACTAAAATTGACTACTCAAGTTCATTCAATATCACCGCGCTAGAGGTGGCACTAGTATATACGTTATTTCCTAGTGAATTGCCCCTTGTGTACTAGGCGAATCGAAAGGCTGCTTTTGGCCGCTTTTTGCCGTTGCCGCGTGTGCTTCGAGCAGGTTTATCAGCAAGAGGATATCCGCGCTGGAGATAGATGACGGCGGACAAGTGTGCCTGGAAGGCTGCCTACTCACGATTCGAGCGATCCATCAGCAATTGCCGGCCGTTGCCTGATCGCTTCCAGATCAGCAGAGCGGTGAGTCGATAGTAATACCGGGTGGCGTCGGAATGGTCTTTCAGGTGCTGAGTGAGAAACCAGCGCACATGCTTGAGCTGCCAGGTCCAGGGATTGTCTCGCTGCCATCGCTGTTGAATGGCCGCTTGCATGATTCGGGCTTGCCGTAGGTGTCGTTGCTGCGTGACCTGCGAGCCGGTCAGTACGCCGCTCAGGAACAGCGCTATATCGAATGGTTTGGTCACTCTCGACCTCCAATGTAGGCCGAAACCACATCGATCCGGTTATGCCCGAGCTCTAGGCTGATTTGTTGGCGCGCCTGTTGATCAAGGTCGCGGTCAATGCGATAGCAGTGGCCACCATTGACTGGTGCGGCATGCCCCGTGAGCTGTTCGTAGCGCTCGCAGGCGTAGGCTGCTCGCAGTTCATGGAAACCCTTCAGCCCTTGTTCATGCAGCGTTTCTCGGGCGGGGAGCAGGGTCTGTTGCAGAAACGCGGAGTAGCTTTCGTCGCGGGCCAGTAAGTTGCGGCTGCGGGGCGGCGATGCCTTACGAGCAAACTGCAGCGCCGCCTTCACCTCTTCATTTACCGCGACCCATCGCGGCGCTGATGCGCCTGAGCGGCCGCCTTTGGTGCCGTCCTGGATGTTGATGCGGCCTAAGTGTTCGGCTTCGCGGTGCAAGCGTGGCAGGTCGGCCAGGATCGCTTCGCGCAGGCGCATGCCGGTTGTTCGGGCCAACAGGACAATCGCGGCCACCCGCTCGTGTTGCTGTTCGCCAAGCGCCTCGAGTACTCGCCGCACCTGTTGGTGGTCTTGGCCATCCGGCGCACGGGTGCGTACGCTCGAGCGCTGTTGTCCCAACGCCTGACTCGGGCTGGCGATCCTCACGTCCTGATCACCGCGCAGCGCCGCGAGGGCACGGTTGACGCTGCTCAGGCGGTTCTGCGCGGTCGCGATGCAGAGTTCACCTTGCTGGATCTGCTGGCGCAGGTAAGCAGCGTAGTCTTGCAGCGTCCGTCGATCGATCTGGCGCGCATCGTTGTAACCGGGACCGTCCTCTGACCGACACCAACGCACGAATGCTTGCCAGCGATCGCTATGAGCTTTGACCGTGGCGAAGTGGCCGCCGCCAAACAAATCCTTTAGCGCTTGTGGGCCGGCGTAGCTCAGCTGGCGGCCATAGCCAAAGTTGCGACCATCACGCCGACCGACCAGGGCCATCGTCTTCACCGTTTTCGTTTGTTTGCAGAAAGAGCAGTAGGGCTTTCCAGTGGGGGCTGAGCCTGGCCAGCTGCTGCCAGTGTGTCGGGCGAATCAGGAGGGAGTTCCCGTGGTGTTGCAGCAGCGCCCCTTCCTCACGCAGTTGCTTTATCAGCAGAGTGATGTGGGCAGGTTCCAGGGGTGGTGTGGCGACTGCGGCGACAGTGGCGACAACCCGCGTCGTTTCTGGCCTGGCGCGTGGCGACAGGGTGGCGACTGAGGCGGCGACACACCGCGATTCTGGCTGCGGTTGATGTTGCGTCTGGTAGCGGCGCACCGCGTCATTGAGGCGAAACATGGCGAACCTCGAAAGTTTTTCCGTCGCGGCTGGTCAGCCAGCGATGAGTGATCAGCACGACCAATAAAGAGGCGGTATGGTCAGCGCTCTTACGGGCAAAACGAGGGCCGTTGCGATTGACGTCGCGAATGGTGAAGTGAGTCCAGCCTTTCTGTACCAGCCAGCGCAGCAGTCGATCCGCCTCTTCGCATCGGCTATTGACCGGCTCCTGTTCGGTCAGGCGCTGGATCTCGGCCAGGTAGTAATCCATCAGCGTGGAGGCGCGCTGTATGTGTGCTTCGTCCAACGCACTGGCCTCTTCCACCATGGCCAGCACACCTGCGATGCGCAGTACATTCGCCGCGGCTTTGCCTGCGACAGGCTGGACGCCGGCTAGCTCACCGAACTCGCCAGACTGGCACTCGATAGTGTCGTGAATATCAATCCAGGCACGCCGGGCACGGGCAGTCAGCTCCAGCGTGGCGGGATTGAGTGAGCCATCCTGGTGAAGCGACCAGGGCTGTTGCAGCAGGGCGGTGATCCGCTGTTGGTAGCGCTGGACCTTGGCATCTCGGGTCAGGTCGATCGCCTTGTAAAGTCGTTGGCCGGCCAGGCGCTCGGGCCAACTGATCAGGCAACGCCCGAGGATGCCTTGGCCATTGATCACCGGGTCTTTGAACAGTTGGTTGGCCAGGTAGGGCTGCAGCATCAGATGCAGGCTAAGACGGCGGTCATAGGCGCGCAGGCTTTCTCCGGCCATGGAGCGCGCCCGGTCGATGGGGCTGCCATCCCACAGTGTCGACAAGGTGGTGATCGCCTTGAGCAGGTTTTCTTTGCTCATGGTGGTGCTGCCCAAGAACTGGCCACCTTCATCATTGAATAAGCCCATGCTGGGCAAGCCCTGGCATAGACTTTTGACCAGGGCCTCAATGGTGGGCTCGGCAATGATCAGTCTCGGTGGTACCGGCTCGGACAGCTCACCGCCTTTTGCCTCAGCACGCTTTGTTGAGGTTTTGGGTTTGGCCATGATGGTGGTAGCGGCGCGATAGGTTTTGAGCTTTTCCGCATACAGGGCCCACTGCTGCCGTTCCCAGTCGCGCGCCGCCTTCAGTGCCAGATGGTCCACCGCGCTTTTGCGATCACCCGAGGACGCCACCGTCAGTAGGTAGAGGGACAGCGGATAGGTTCGGCCGTCGAGTTGTACATTGGCATGACCCTGGCTCACTAGGGCAGCAGTAGCCAGCACCGATTGTGCAGCCATGGCGCAGGGTACGCCGATCACCTCGGCCAGTCGTTCGACCGCAGGGCCCAACAGATTCCCGAGTGCTTCGACCGGGTACGGCAGTGGCGTCTGCTGGTATTCCAGCAATGGTTGTGGTGGCTCGAACGCTTCGCACAGTTGCATCGCAATTCTCCTGAGATTATCGACTTCGCCCTCGCTCATCCCGCCACGGTTGTTGAGTGTTATCAGGGATCAAGGCCCCTGCGACCTGTGAGGGTTGTCCACTAACGCGGGACTGACGGCTCTTTACGACCGGGAGCTTGGGCATCTCATGATCTGGCCTCCTGAACACCGATAGCGGTGGGCGGGTGGAGGCTGCGCTGGCTGACGAGACCAGCGCCGCGAGATCCTGAGTCGGGTGAAGGCAGTGATGCGATGACCGGGGCATGCCTGACTGTCAGTCAGGTGCAGTCCATTCCCTGGGCTGCGGCACCATCATCTGCATCGCTATTGCTGGTGACTTCGGTATTTGTCACGCCGATTGTCACGAGGGGAAATGCCGCAAAGCCTTGTACGAGTTGGGCTGCAGCAGCGGTAGGAGCGCCCGTCTCTTTAGGGGGCAAAGAGACGGGCAAAAGGTTGGCGCAAGAAATGGCCACGCGGATAAGTTGCTGCAGAGCAGCCAAGAGGGGGCATGAGTTGCCGCAGTGGGCATTCTGGAAGAAGTGGCATCCATCACATCGCTGTGACCGTGCGAGCCGCCGGACGCTAATCGCACTTAGGGGGAACCACCACGATGTGGCGTAGCCTCAAAGGTTCTGGCTACCTGGGTGCTGTCGAGGACAGCGCTTGTACGGTTCTGGTTTAGCGCTCGTTCTGCTTGCGGTCAACAGCATTTTGGGGGTCACTTTTGCGCCAATCGGTAGCGCTGGAAGACCTTGGAGCCCGGTGGTTTTCCATGGGCGGGTGGTCGTTCGTCGGTTTTTAATGTGAGCCCATGCGAGTGGGAATGCGGAGCCTTCCCGCTCGCGTGGGCTTAGCCGAGAAAGTCCCAAGAGAGAGGCTTACAGCGGCGACAGTCGCCACCTCTGTCGCCATGCTGCAGACCAGGTATTACACGGGTTGTCGCCAGTGTCGCCGCTGTCGCCAAATCAACCATCACTCCATCTGGGGAGTCATTTTCGGTTACCGGCGGCGTTCGGTGAGCGCTCACCGTATCGGCACGACATTGCAGTTCCTGGTGTCATTGATGGCAGCTGCCGACAGACTACCCGTTGCTGCTTTTTGGATGTGCTCACTCCACCAAGCCATCATCGGACGCCGACGCTCAATGTAGTCAGCTCGGTTGTAAGCGCTTCGGACTTCGTCCTTGTCGACATGCGCCAGCGCGACTTCGATCAGCTCCGGATCCCACCCATGCTCGTTCAGGATGGTGCTGGCCATGGAGCGCATGCCGTGGCTGACCAAGCGGTCCTGGAAGCCCATGCGTTTCAACGCCATGTTGGCGGTCTGGCTATTGGCGTGGGTGCGTGGGTTTCTATCTGCCGGGAACACATATTCTCTGTGGCCGCTGTGGAGCTTGAGTGTCTCCAGTAGTGCGAGTGCCTGTTCCGTCAGCGGGATGGTGTGCGGGCGACGCTTTTTCATGCGCTCCGGTGGGATGGTCCAAATGCGTTTGTC
This sequence comes from Pseudomonas sp. P4_B3, assembly GCF_056402295.1. Taxonomy (NCBI): domain Bacteria; kingdom Pseudomonadati; phylum Pseudomonadota; class Gammaproteobacteria; order Pseudomonadales; family Pseudomonadaceae; genus Pseudomonas; species Pseudomonas sp. P4_B3. Next base: position 94,299 of record NZ_JBFUHR010000012.1, on the reverse strand, counting down.
GAAGTCGATGTCTGCCCAGCAAGTGGTGGCCGCTTCGGCAGGGCGGGTCATGGTGTGCAGCTGCCATTCGATCAGGCAGCGTGTGACCCGCTTGATGCTGGCATTTGCGATTTCCATCATGAGCTCCGGAAGCTCGTCAGGTCGTAGCGCGGCCATGTTCTCTTTCTTGGGTTTCTTGAACACCGCCCGAATGCCACTGAGGGGGTTCGCAAAGATCAGTCCTGAATTGACCCCGTAGGTCATGATCTCGTTAAGGCGCTGGCTCAGCCGCTTCACTGTTTCGAGGCTGCCTTTGGCCTCAATCGGGCGAAGCAGTTCGATGACCATCGGTGCGGTGATTTTCGAGAGCGGCGTTGTTTTCAGGTCTGGAAATACGTGCAGCGTGAGCGATCGCCAAATGTCCTCGGCGTACGCTGGCGTGACGGAGTCCTTCTTCAGCTCGAACCAGGCGGTGGCCACGTTCTCGAACGTGTGTTCCGTCTCTGCTCGTTTGGCTTCGTCCTGTGCATTGCGTTGCACCTTGGGGTCAATGCCTTGTGCCAGCAGCTCGCGCGCTTCAACCACTTTTTTCCTGGCGTTCGCTAGTGAGAGCTCTGGGTACGTGCCCAGCCCCATATTGATACGGTTTTTGGTTACCGGCTCGCGGTAGTTGAAGTTCCACAGCATCGAGCCATTGCTCCTGACTCGGAGCTGAAGGCCATCACCATCGCTGAGGACGTAATCCTTGTCTTTTGCCTTGACTGCCTTGAGCTGGCGGTCGGAGAGGCGAAGGGCTAGAGCAGGCATGAGAGCTACCTCTGACACCGTTTTGGTATTCCAAAAAATAGCACCGGAAGGCTTGGAATACCATTTGGAATACCCAAACGGCTGGAACTCAAAAAAACTCTCCAGCGCCCAGTAGCGCTTAAACCCTTGATTTTGCTGGATTTCAGGCACAAAAAAAGACGTCCGTGGACGTCTTTAGATGATGAAGTGGTGGAGCCGGGGGGATTTGAACCCCCGTCCGCCAGTACTCCGCTGTCGGTACTACATGCGTAGCCGTGTCTATTAAGTTAACCCTCAGCGACCCGACGGGCAGGGTGCTTTGGGCGAGTTGTGTAAGTTTTAGCCGCTTCGTCCACAACGTACTGCACGGCGATTCTGTTCTATATGACAATCACTTTGGGTTTACAGACATCCCCTGATGATTGCTGGACCCGAAGGTACCAGGAGGGAAGGGCTAAGGCTGCTTACGCAGCGAGAGCGTATTCCCCGTAGGTTTCGTCATTGGCAACTATAGGAAGTTGCAACAGTGGATTTACGAGTTCTGTTACCAACTCGGCATGCACCTAAAGTTTCGCAACCGGCGTCGAATCCTAAACGGCCCCGAGCCTGGTGCTCTTTGAATCAAGTGAGCAACAAGCCTGTACAGTGTACGTCAACGTGACCCAGAAGGCCAACCCGAAGGTTGGCCACCACAAATTATGGGTTGGGCTCGTTGCTCTGTCTGTCAGCGAGTGCCATCGCCTGGGTGGCCTCGGTGACGCATTTTTTGTCGTCTCCGGAGGCTTGTGAGGCTTCGGCGCTGGACATCAGTCTTTTGATCTCCATTGTGGTGCTTCCGGAGGTCGCCGGCAGCGCATTCACTTTGCCTTTGAGCTCTTGCAGCTTGCTCGTACAAAGGTTGTTGTCCGCAGCAAATACAGGAGAAGCCAGCATGGCAGCAGCAATGAACAGGCCAGCGAGTGTGGTGCGTTTCATGGGTATCTCCTTGAGCTGATGGTCTCGGTGCTGCCGTATGAGTGGACGGCCAAGCCGAGCCCGAAAAATCAGCCACGATCTGATGGGGCTTACCTCAAAGACTACGATTCAACGCAAGAATTCGGTTTTTCAGAAAACGTGTCGAGCTTTTTCCAGCGATGCGGACGGTTACACATTTCCAGACCCAAGATGCAACAAAACCCGCAACTGGCGGGTTTTGGTTTGCTTCGTATCGGACGCGGCCGGGCTTTGAACTCCCGGCTGCCAGTACTCCGTTGTTGATGTACACCAACAAGGCCCACCCGAAGGTTGGCCTTGAACTGAGTTACTTCGCGCCTTTGTGCGCGTTCGTGACGTCCATGATGGTTTGGTTGGTCTCGGCGATGCAATCATCAATACCTGCCTTGGTGCCTTTTGCCTGGTCGGCTTTGGCTTTCTTGACGGAGGCCTCCACCTGGTCAAGCATTTCCCCGGGAATCTGTGCCTTGCCGTTTTCGATGGTTTGCAGGTTGACCGCGCACTGGTCTTTTTCGGCCGCAAACGAAGTGGAAGCCATCATGGAAGCAACAACGAACAAACCTAACAGCACAGAACGATTCATGTGTATCTCCTTGGACTGAAGGACCAGTCATTGCTGGCCATCAAAACGGTCTACCGAGTTTTAGGAAGTCCCGCATTAGCGGGACTTGATCAGTGGACTGCGGCGGCACGTCAGGGTTCTGCTTTTCTACTGTAGAGCTGTCGATTCCGGCAAGTAGCGTTAAGGAATGCACGTCTATGCACCTTCCTGTAGATCCTGCTATCAGGGCACCCTAGCCTGGGTAACGCGGTCCACCAGATAGACTAGTCCGTGGTAGTCAATGCCGCCATGTTGCGTCAGACCGATCTCACAGGTGCGGCTGGTCGATATCCCCTCGCTGCATTGTTGCACCGCGTCCTTGAGCGTGCGCAGGGAATGGGCGTTCAACTCCGGCGTGGTGAAACCCTTGTCGCCGGCGAAGCCGCAGCAGTGAATGCCTTCGGGAATGACCACGTTTTTGCTGCATTTGCGCGCCAGATCGATCAGCGCCTGACTTTCGCCAAGGTGCTGAGTGCTGCAAGTGACGTGCACCGCAATCGGCGCATCCTGCGGTGTGAAGTCGAGGCGATCCATCAAGTGCGTGCGAATGAAGCGCACCGGGTCGTACAGGTCCAGACGGTTTTCGCTCATGTCCTGAACCAGACGCAAGGTGCAGGGGCTGGTGTCGCAGTAGATCGGGTCGAGCCCGCCGCGGCTGGCGTGCAGCAACGCGCCAATCAGCTCCTGGCGTTTGTGTTCGGCTTGCTCGGCGTAGCCTTTGGACGCGAACGGCTGACCGCAGCACAGGTTGTCGAGATTGTCCGGGAAAACCACCTGATAACCGGCCTTTTCCAGCAGGCCTCGGGTCTTGTCGTGCAGCGACATTTGTTCCGTGTCGCCCGCCGCCGGACCCATGGCGCGGGATACACAGGCTGCCAGATAGACCACACGCGGACGCGCGTCGGTCACCGCCGGACTGAAGCGAATGGCTTTTTCCGGTTGCGGCATCGCGTTGGTCCATTGCGGGACCTGACCCTTGGACAGGCGCGTCAACGTCGCCGACAACTTCGCCAATCTTGGTGCCCCCAGCAACATCCGCGCGCCATTGGCCACGTGCAGGGTGAAGCGTGCACCTTGCAGTGCCGTGGCGAAATTTCCTTCAAGCCAGTTGGCGGTTTTCGTATGCGTCGCCTTCCGGCTACGCAGCTTTTTCACTAGTTCGCCGGTATTGATGCCTACAGGGCAACGTTGTGCACACAGGCCGGTGGCGGCACAGGTATCGATGCCCTGGTATTCGTACGCGGCTTCGAGTTCGGTGGTGTCGATGCCGGCGCGTTTTCTCGCCTGAATGTCGCGCCAGATCACGATGCGCTGGCGTGGGCTCAGGGTCAGGCCTTTCGACGGGCAGACCGGTTCGCAGAAGCCGCACTCGATGCACTTATCCACAATCTCGTCGGCGGCCGGCAAGGGCTTGAGGTGCTTGAGGTGGATCTGCGGATCTTCGCTGAGTACCACGTCCGGGTTGAGAATGCCGTTGGGATCCAGCAGACGCTTGAGCTGCCACATCAATTGGTAGGCATCGCTGCCCCATTCCAGCTCAACGAAGGGTGCCATGTTGCGCCCGGTGCCGTGTTCGGCTTTCAGCGAACCGCCGAACTCCACTGCCACCAGTTGCGCCACGTCGTCCATGAACGCCTGATAGCGTGCGACTTCTTCTGCGTTGTTGAAGCCCTGGGTGAAGACAAAGTGCAGATTGCCTTCCAGCGCGTGTCCGAAAAGGATCGCTTCGTCGTAGTGATGTTTGTCGAACAGTTCGATCAGGCGGTTAACGCCGCTGGCCAGTTGTTCGACCGGGAAGGTGACGTCTTCGATGATCACCGTGGTGCCGGTCTTGCGTACCGCGCCGACGGCCGGGAAGGTGTCTTTGCGGATGGCCCAGAGTCGGGCGTTTTCCTGTGGATCCTCAGTGAAATCGACCTGCTTTTCCACGGGGAACGTTTTCAGCGACGCCATGATCTGCGCCAGTTGTTCGTGCAGCAAGGTGGACGACGCGGCGCGGGATTCGATCAGCAAGGCGCAGGCATTGTTCGACAGCTGTTGTACGAAAGGCGGCATGCCGGGTTTGTCCTGCACTGAACGCAGGCTGCGCCGGTCCAGCAGTTCCACGGCCGACACCGGTTGGCTTTTCAGTACGGTGACCGCGTTGCAGCAGGTCTCGACATCCGGGAACACAATCAGGGCCGAGGCCTTGTTCGGATGGTCGATCACCGTGTCGTAGGTCACCGCGCTGATGAACCCTAGCGTGCCCTCGGAGCCCACCAGCAAGTGGCTCAAGATATCCACAGGCTCGTCGAAATCCACCAAGGCATTGAGCGACAGGCCGGTGGTATTTTTCAGACGGTATTTGTGGCGAATTCTCGCAGCCAGTTCGGCGTTGGCGCGGGTCTCGCGTCCCAGGGTTGTCAAACGCTCCAACAGAGCGGCGTGGCTTTGGCGAAACGCCGTGACGCTTGCGGCATCCTCGGTGTCGAGACGACTGCCGTCGGCCAGCACCAGACGAATGCCGGCCAGGGTGTGATAGGTGTTTTGCGCCGTGCCGCAGCACATGCCGCTGGCATTGTTGGCGACGATACCGCCGATCTTGCAGGCGTTGATCGAGGCCGGGTCCGGGCCGATCTTGCGTCCGAAAGGCGCCAGCCAGGCGTTTGCCTGGGCGCCGATCACGCCCGGTTGCAGGCGAATCTGTGTGCCTTGCCCGCGAATCTCGCGCGCGTTCCAGTTATCCCCAAGCACGATCAAAACCGAGTCGCTGATGGCCTGACCAGAGAGGCTGGTGCCGGCAGCACGGAAAGTTACCGGGACGTGATCGCGCTGCGCCAGTTTCAGTAGCGCCACCACTTCGTCTTCGGACTCGACGCGGATTACCAGTTGCGGAATCAACCGATAGAAACTGGCATCGGTGCCGAAGGCCAGGGTCGACAGCGGGTCGTCGAAGCGTCGCTCTTGTGGAATCAGTTGCTGTGCATCACGCAGGAAAGCAGCCGGTAGACTCATTGGTCCTCCAGGATCAATACCACCAGGTCTTTCGGACCGTGGGCGCCGTACGCCAGCACTTGCTCGATGTCGGCAGTCTTCGACGGGCCGGACACCAGCAACGCATTGGTCGGCATGCCCTGGGCCCATTCGAACTCCTGCTGCACCTGATAGAAGTTGTCGTGGATTTCACTGGCCTTGAGCAGGGCGAAATGCACCGGTGGTGCGAGGCTCATCAGGCGCGGTTCTTCCCGCGTAGGCCAGAGAATCAGGCTACCGGTCGCCGCGATGGCGCCGAGGCTGGCGGTCAGGCTCGCCGGGGTGTCGTTGAACAGTTCGGCCTTCCATTCTTCAACCGGGCGGTCGTAGGCCTTGAGCTTCGGTAAATCGGGATTGTTCGCCCAGTGCTGTGTGATCCGTTGACCGTGGGGCGTTGTCGGTGCGATCAGCAGACTCGGCAATTGGCGCTCGCGCAGCAATTGCGCGAGTAGCGTCGGCCATTCTTGGCCGGACGTCAGATGAATTTCCGTGTGCACCGCTTCCATCAGTTTGCGCAGTTGCGCAATGCGCTGCTCTGGCGCGTAGGTGTAAGGCTGGGTCACCAGATCGATATCGAAGTTATCGGCCACTGGCGTGGTGCCTGTCAGACTTTTACGCAGTTTGGCGAGGATATTTTGCTTGGCGCTCATCAACGGTCTCCCTGTTTGGCCAAATGCTCGCGGGCCATGTCATGCAGTGAGCGGGCGGCGGGTTTGGGTGCGCTGTGGTTTTGCGTCCACGGACCGACATTGCTCGGCGTGAGGGCGCGCAAACGGGTGGCGAAGAATCCGAACAGGCGATACAGCGTCGGCGAGCTGTTGAGCTTCGCCCAGGCATTCCAGATGAACCGCTCCTTGCGCGAATACTTGCTGCCCTGACCGCGCATCACTTGATGGGGGCTGTCGGGGGCCTTGACGTTTTCTTCCCGCAGGCGACGCAACAGAGCAGGGATCGGAATTTTCACCGGGCAGACTTCACCGCAGGCGCCGCACAGCGACGAGGCGCTCGGGTGATCCGGCACTTTCGCCAGGCCAACCATGTGCGGGGTGATGATTTTTCCGATAGGCCCGGGGTAAACCTCCCCATAGGCGTGACCACCGATTCGGGTGTAGACCGGGCAATGATTCATACAGGCGCCACAGCGAATGCAGTTCAGGGTCTGGCGCAGTTCGCTGTCGGCAAAGGCCTGGCTACGGCCGTTGTCGAGCAGTACCAGGTGCACTTCCTGCGGGCCGTCGAGTTCATGTTCCTTGCGCGGGCCGGAGATCATGTTGACGTAAGTGGTGATCGGAATGCCCAGGGCCGAGCGGGTCAGCAATGACAGCAACGGCACCACATCGCGCAGGTTCTCGACGACTTTTTCGATGCCGGTGACGGCGATATGCACGGGCGGCACCGTGGTGGTCATGCGGCCGTTGCCTTCGTTTTCTACCAGCAGCAGGGTGCCGGTTTCGGCTACGGCGAAGTTGACACCGGAGACGCCGATGTCCGCTTCGAAGAATTTCTGCCGCAAGACCTTGCGACCGATCTGAATGAGTTGGTCAACGTCCTTGGTGTATTCCACCCCAAGTTTGTCGTGGAACAAGGACGCGACCTGACCGGCATTCTTGTGGATCGCCGGCATGATTATGTGTGAAGGCTTCTCGTGGTCGAGCTGGACGATGTACTCGCCCATGTCCGATTCCAGGCATTCAATGCCCTGTTCAGCGAGGAAATGGTTCATCTCCATCTCTTCGCTGACCATCGATTTGCCCTTGATCACTTGCCGCCCCTCGTGAGCGCGGATGATCGAGAGGACGATGCCATTGGCCTCGTCCACCGTTTCCGCCCAGTGCACTGTCACACCGTTGCGGGTCAGGTTCTGTTCCAGTTGCTCGAGCAGCTCGGGCAACTTGGAGAGCGCGCGGGCACGGACGGCATTGCCCAGTGCGCGCAAGTGTTCTCTTTCATGGGCATCGCTGAACGCCGCTGCCCGTTTGCTCATCAGTGAATCCATCGCCTTGCGAAAGTTGCCTCGCAATTGCGCGTCACCCAACGCCTTGTGGGCGCGGGTGCGAAAATCTTCTTCTACGGCAACCGTAGGAATAATCGCGGAAGTGCTCATCGGGCACCTCCGGTACGCTGCCAGAGGAAACTGGCCAGATGCTGACCGCGCAACGCTTCCTGCTGTTTTTCCAGCGAGCCGTTGATGTTCATCAAGCAACCGCAGTCGGCACTCAATATCTTGTGCGCGCCGGATTCCTTCAACGCCCGGGTCTTGTCAGCCACCATCGCGCCGGAAATGTCTGGCATACGGACGCTGAATGTCCCGCCGAAGCCACAGCATTCGCTTTCGTGGTCGTGGTTGACCCGTTCCACGTTGCTCAACTGCGCCAATAATTCGCGGCCGTGCAGGTGGGTGTTCATTTCACGGCGTGCCGAGCACGAGGTGTGCAGCGCCACTTTTACCGGTTCGCCGCTGTCCTTGAGCTGCACCTTGCAGACAAACAACAGAAACTCGGCCAGTTCGTAGGTTCTGGCAGCCAAGGCCTGAACCTGTTTCAACGTGTCCGGCTCGTCCTTGAACAAGTCGGCGTAATGTTCGCGCAGCATGCCCGCGCAAGAGCCCGACGGCACCACCACCGGATGGTCGCCGGCAAACAGCGCCAGTTGCGAGCGCGCCACGGTCCGTGCCTGTTCGGTGTAACCGGAGGTATAGGCCGGTTGGCCGCAGCAGCTTTGCCCTTGCGGGTATTCGACACGAATGCCTTCGCGCTCCAACAGGTGGATCGCATCCATCCCGGCTTCGGGGTAGAACAAATCGACCACGCAGGTCCCGAACAGGTAAACCCGTGATGGTTTCTCGCTGGGGTACTGCCGAGGCTCGGGCAGTGGCGGGGCGACACGGGTCGCATTCGGCACGGCGTTGTAAAAAAGCTCGCTCATCAGGCGGTCTCCGGGTGGTCCCGGTTATTCGTCTGTTGAGGCTGCTGAATATAAAACCGGAAGCTTTCAGCAGCCTTACAGACCGGGGTGTGAATAGCGGACGCCGGGGGCGTGGCCCGGTGTCGGTTTTTATCGTGTTGCCTGTAGCCCTTAGTGCACCAGCATGCCGGTGAACCAGTAGGCCTGGGCCAATGTGATCAAACCGACAATCGTTGCAAAGAATAGGCTGTGCTTGAGGGTGAAGCGGAACAGATCCGATTCTTTGCCCACCAGGCCGGTCGCGGCACAAGCCACGGCGATCGATTGTGGCGAGATCATCTTGCCGGTCACACCGCCACTGGTGTTCGCCGCCACCAGCAAGGTGTCGTTGACACCGATCTGGTGCGCGGTGGTCGCTTGCAGCGAACTGAACAGGGCGTTGGACGAGGTATCGGAACCGGTGAGGAACACGCCCAGCCAGCCGAGGAACGGCGAGAAGAACGGAAAGGCTGCACCCGTCGCCGCCAGTACCAGAGCCATGGTCGAGGACATGCCCGAGTAGTTGGTCACGAAGGCAAACGCCAGCACCATGCCGATGGACAGGATCGGCCAGCGCAGTTCGTAGAAGGTCTCTTTCAAAGTGGTCAGACCAGTTTTGAAATTGACCTTCAGGACCAGCATCGAGATCAGCGCCGAGAAGAAAATCGCCGTGCCGGTGGCGGAAATCGGGTCCAGTTTGAACACTGCCGGAAGGGCGGTTGGCGCGGCCACGATCGGTGCGACCTTGATCACCATCTGGTCCAGGTGCGGGATGGCGAAGTTGAATACGAAGCTGTACATCGAACCGCCGGCGGCGAACATGGCCTTGAACGGTTTCAAGGTCCAGATCGTGACCAGTACGGTGAGAATCAGAAACGGAGACCAGGCCTTGAAGATTTCCCCAAGGCTGTAAGGCGAAGCCACGGTTGTGCGTTTCTGGCCGAAACCACCGACGCTGGCGCTCACCACGGAGGCCGAGACGGCGCCGACGATGTGTTGGCCGGCGGCGCGTTTTGGTTGCCAGACTTTCAGGAACAGGGTCAGGGAAATCAGGCTGACCAGGGCCGAGGTGATGTCCGGCAGTTCCGGGCCGATGAAGTTCGAGGTGAAGTACTGGGTCACGGCAAAGCTCAAGCCGGCCACCAGGGCTGCGGGCCAGGTTTCCCGCACGCCGCGCAGGCCGTCCATCATGAACACCAGCCAGAACGGCACGAACAGCGACAGCAGCGGCAATTGGCGGCCGGTCATGGCGCCGATCTTGAACGCGTCGATGCCAGTGACTTGCCCGGCAACGATGATTGGAATGCCCAGGGCGCCAAAGGCCACCGGCGCGGTGTTGGCGATCAGGCACAAGCCAGCGGCGTACAGCGGGTTGAAGCCCAGTCCTACCAGCAGGGCGGCGGTAATTGCTACCGGTGCGCCGAAACCGGCCGCCCCTTCGAGGAAGGCACCGAAGCAGAAGCCGATCAGCAGGACCTGCAGGCGCTGGTCATCGGTGATCGACAGGACCGAACTGCGGATGACTTCAAACTGCCCGCTCTTGACCGTCAGTTTGTAGAGGAACACCGCTGCCACAATGATCCAGGCAATCGGCCACAGGCCATAAGCGAAGCCATACCCGGCGGCGGCGAACGCCATATCGACCGGCATCTGGAAAGCAAAGATCGCCACCAGAATCGACAACGCCAGGGTGATGCTACCGGCCACATGCCCTTTGAGGCGGAACACGGCCAAAGCCAGGAAGAAAAACACGATGGGGATAACGGCTGCGAGTGCGGACAGGCCGAGGCTGCCGAGCGGGGTATAGAGCTGTTGCCAGGTTTGCATATGGGGTGGCCCCTAATTGTTGTTGGTCAGGCACTGATCAGCGTTCTTGGACAATTGGTAAGACCAATTTACAATCGCTGTTGGCTAGGGTAAAAGCCTTGTAGGCGGTGTGTCAATTTGCCGCCCTAAAACTTTTGTCGAATGCGAAGTGCGCAGGTCGTCTGTCTGGTATGACCAAATGCGCTGTGGCAGGTGCTGGCGCGGCGCCGATAGGCCAGAATAGAGCCCCGGCGAGCCGTCGGATCGTGGAGTAATCGAGTTATGGGGTTTGATCAGATTCGTCAGCGCCGTTTGTCTGACGATATTGTCGAGCAGCTTGAGGGCATGATCCTCGAGGGCACGCTGAAAGCGGGTGAGCGCTTGCCGGCCGAGCGCGCGCTGGCCGAGCAATTTGGCGTGTCACGCCCTTCGTTGCGCGAAGCCATTCAGAAGCTGACCGCCAAGGGCCTGCTGGTCAGTCGCCAGGGTGGCGGCAACTATGTGGTGGAATCACTGGGTAGCACCTTCAGTGATCCCTTGTTGCATCTGCTGGAAAGCAATCCTGAGGCGCAACGCGATCTGCTGGAGTTTCGCCATACGCTGGAAGCGTCTTGCGCCTACTACGCGGCGCTGCGTGCCACGGAGGTGGATCGCGAACGGCTGACCGCTGCGTTCAACGAACTGCAGGACTGCTATTCCCGTCACGAAGAAGTGAGTCGTGCCGAAGAGGGGGCTGCAGACGCAAGTTTTCACCTGGCGATCGCCGAGGCCAGCCACAATGCCGTGTTGCTGCACACCATTCGCGGGCTGTTCGACCTGCTCAAGCGCAACGTGGTGACCAACATCGGTGGCATGTACAAGCAGCGCACCGAAACCCGCGACATGTTGATCGCGCAGCATCGGGAGTTGTATCAGGCGATCATCGAAGGGCGGGCGGAGCAGGCGCGTGAAGTTTCCAGTCGACACATTCTGTATGTACAGGAGGTGCTGGAAGAAGTGCGTCAGGAAGTGCAGCGCATGGCCCGGGCGGAGCGGCGCAAGGGGATGTAGAGAGGTGGCTGTGGGAGGGAGCAAGCTCCCTCGCCTCAAGCAGGAAAATTACTCTTCCTTGCCCTTGTTGCGCACCGCACGCTGCAACTCGCGACCGGCGTCGCGTTCGCGCTCGGTATCGCGCTTGTCGTATTCCTTCTTGCCCTTGCCCAGCGCGATCTCGCACTTGACCATGTGCTTGCTCCAGTACCAGGACAGGCACACGCAGGCGTAACCCTTTTGCTGCACGGCAGCGGCCAGCTTTTCCAGCTCGCGCCGATTGAGCAGCAATTTACGGGTGCGCACCGGGTCAGCGATGACGTGGGTACTGGCGGTCGTCAGGGGCGTAATGTGGCTGCCGAGCAGCCAGGCTTCGCCATCCTTGAGCAGTACGTAGCTGTCAACCAGCTGCAGCTTGCTTGCCCGCAGACTTTTTACTTCCCAGCCGGCCAGGACCAGACCAGCCTCGAACCGATGTTCGATGAAGTAATCGTGTCGCGCCTTTTTATTTTGCGCGATGGTCCCTGTTGGGTGTTTCTTCTGTTTAGCCATAGGGGCGGCATTATAGGGAGTTGCACGCGAGTCGGCTACGGTGTTGCTACGTGCTTGAGCAGGTTGATTGAATCCCGGACAATGCGGCCTCTTTTTTGAACGCTTGGGCGTGATAACGATGTCGACAGACAAGGTTTCTGTCCACGGCAGTTGGGCTAGCCGCTGGGTCTTCATACTCGCCGCGACCGGTTCGGCCGTGGGGCTGGGTAGTATCTGGAAATTCCCGTACATGGTCGGCGTCTATGGCGGCGGCGCCTTCGTGCTGATGTTTCTGGCCTGCATCGCGCTGATTGGCGTACCGGTCATGCTGGCCGAAACCCTGATCGGCCGGCGTGCCCGGCAGAGCCCGGCCAATGCCTTGAAGACGCTGGCGGTCGAGGCGGGGCACTCGACGAAATGGTCCTGGGGCGCATTTGCCGGGATGATCACGGCATTGCTGATCCTGTCTTTCTACAGTGTGGTTGGCGGCTGGTCGCTGGATTACATCATCGACATGGGGCGTGGCGATTTTCAGGGCGCGACGCCTGATCAGGTGGGGGCTTACTTCGGCAATGTGATCGCCGATCCCTGGCGCCTGACACTTTGGCACACGATTTTCATGCTGTTGTCCGCGGTGGTGATCGCCAAGGGCGTGGTTGCCGGGCTTGAGCGCAGTTTGCGCATCATGATGCCGTTGTTGTTCGTGATGATCCTGGTGCTGCTGGGCTACAGCATGACCACCGGTCATTTCATGGAGGGCGTGCATTTCATGTTCGACTTCCACCCGGAAAAGGTTCTGGACGGCTTGTTGCCCGCGATGGGGCATGCGTTCTTTTCCCTGAGCGTGGGCGTCGGCTCGATCATGATCTATGGCGCCTACATGCCGAAGAACTCGTCGATCTCAGGGACGGTCGTCGGCGTGGCGCTGCTCGATACCTTCGTTTCCCTGGTTGCCGGACTGGCATTGTTTCCGATTGTTTTCGCGGCGGGCCTGAATCCGAGCGAAGGGCCGGGGCTGATGTTCGTCAGCCTGCCGTTTGCCTTCGGTAACGTGGCGTTCGGGCAATTGATGGGGGTGGTGTTCTTCGTGCTGGTGGCGGTCGCTGCCTGGAGTTCGGCGATTTCCCTGCTTGAACCGATGGTGGCCTACCTGGTCGAGCGCACTAAGGTGAGTCGTGCATGGGTTACTTTCTGGCTGGCTTTCAGCTGCTGGTTTGTCGGTCTGGGCACTGTGTTCTCCTTCAATATCTGGAAGGAGGCCAAGTTCTTCGTGAACGAAGGCGGGATGTTCCACCTCTACCAATGGGGAGCCGCCGGTGGTCTCGACTTCTTTGGCGTGATCGATTTCTTCACCTCGCGACTCATGTTGCCGCTTGGCGGTTTGTGTTTCGTGGTGTTTGCGGGCTGGATCATGGGGCGTGAAGCGGTGCGCGACGAGTTGTCGATCCGCAACCCTGCGCTGTTTGGCCTGTCCTTGTTCTTGATGCGCTATGTGGCGCCCATCGGCATTCTCGTAGTGTTTGCCGCCCAGCTGTGGAAGTGACGCTGACATGACGACACACATTTCACGTTCGGCCTTGCTGCCGTACCCGGCACAAGCGCTGTATGACCTGGTCAACGACGTGGCACGCTATCCGGAGTTTCTGCCGTGGTGCTCGGCAGCCGAAGTCCTGGAGAGCTCGCCTGAGCATATGCGGGCGAGCGTTGGCGTGGCGAAGGGTGGCCTCAGTCAGCATTTCGTGACGCGCAATACTCTGGTTCCCGGTCAATCAATCGAAATGAATCTTGAAGAAGGCCCTTTCAATCAATTGCATGGGGTGTGGGTGTTCAAGCCGCTGGGCGAGAAGGCCTGCAAGATCAGTCTTGATCTTTCGTTCGATTATGCCGGGCCGCTGGTTCGCGCCACATTGGGGCCATTGTTCAATCAGGCCGCCAATACGCTGGTGGATGCGTTCTGTCAGCGCGCCAAGCAGATTCATGGTTGAAGCCGTGATCGATATCGAAGTGGTGTACGCCGCTGTGGACAGGCAGGTGCTACTTTCACTCGCGGTGCCGGTCGGCACTACGGTTCGGGCGGCCGTGCTCAAGTCTGGTGTAGGGGCAGAGTTTCCTGAGCTGGATCTTGCCGCCTGCCCGGTGGGTATCTTTGGCAAGGTGATCACCGACCCGGACACTCGAACGATTCAGGCGGGGGATCGAATCGAAATCTACCGGCCGCTGCTGGCGGATCCGAAAGAGGTCCGTCGCCTGCGTGCAGCAAAAGCGGCCGAGGCCAAGGCGCGGAATCAATGATTGAATTGCGCGCCAGGCACTAAAATTTCCGCCCACAGGTGGTTCAATCCCTGAGTGTAAATATGCTTTGTAGGCTTTTTATCGGGGGAATGTAGGATTGGTTTGAGTATTGAAGAGAATTTTCTCTTTGCTTCAATCTTGATTGAATGTGGTTCCGATTAAGCCTAAATCAAGTCTTGCCCTCGTTATGTGAGGGGCAAATAAACTCATTTAGGGATAAATCTGAAATGGACTTGATCAAGTCGTTGAAGCATATAAGTGTGCTGGCAGCAATGGGTGCGGCTTTCACTGTCATGCCGGCCAGTGCAGCCTCCAATGTGTTAACCGCCACGATAAGCGCACAAGGCAAGGTGGTGGCTCAGGCACCCGAGTGGATCTCTGCGGTAGAGTACTTCTCCCAGGCTGATTATTTTGCGAACTATAAGGTTAGCTTCAAGTCGGATGTCTTCATCCAGGCTCCACGGTTCTGCTCTGTATCCCTTACGAACAGCAGTTCCGAAGATGATATTTATTATGGGCGGGCGCGACTTGGGTCTACACCCAAGCAGGATAATTTGAGTGTGATCACTCAACTGGCAGGAATGAAGGGCCCTTCCGGTGATGGTTCCCAAGACTTTATGCTGATGTGTATTAAATAAGCGGGAATCATCGATAGTGATTCCGGCAAGCGATCCGGATCGATCACTATTGCCGGTACAAAAAAATCCGCCGCCAGAGGTCTGGTAGCGGATTTTCAGAGCAGCCTTGCTGGAGCTTGAATACCCAGGCAAGCGGCATCATTCGCCAATTACTGCGGCGAGGTGTCCAGCGGTTCAGGCGTCGGGACTGGAGCGGTTTCTACACCGTCGACGTCCTTCTGGATCTGATCCAGCAACGAACCTGGCTTGACCGGTTTTTCCGGTTTTGGTTTTTCGACGTTTTCTGCCGGGGCAGCCACTGTCGTGCCGCTGTCCTTGCCAAGGATGGCTTCGTCACGGCTCACGCCTGGCATGAAATCACCGGAGAGGCTGACAAGCTGGTCATTTGGGTTGAAGATAACGCTGATGCGTTCCTGTTGGCGTTCACCGCCACCGGGTTGCAGGCTGTACAGATAATCCC
This sequence comes from Pseudomonas sp. P4_B3, assembly GCF_056402295.1. Classification (NCBI taxonomy): domain Bacteria; kingdom Pseudomonadati; phylum Pseudomonadota; class Gammaproteobacteria; order Pseudomonadales; family Pseudomonadaceae; genus Pseudomonas; species Pseudomonas sp. P4_B3. The sequence continues at coordinate 79,229 of NZ_JBFUHR010000012.1, read as the reverse complement.
AGCGATCGGCATGGAACGTGTCAGTCAGCAGAGGGTTGCCCATGATAAACCGTACTTGCTTACGGGTCATTCCCGGGCGTAACTGGTCTATCATGTCCTGCGTGACGACATTGCCCTGCTGGATGTCGATTTTGTAAACCCCGGGGAATGAACAACCGGCGAGTGCGAGCAGTCCCACAAAGGTGAAACTGGTTAGCAAGAGCTTGGTGTTTTGCATCGGTGGGCGACTTCCACTATCTTGGCTGGGACAACGTAAACGCCGATCATACCCGCATTAAGAGAAGCTGCGAAGCAGCATCGCGAGAAAGCTGACCATGGTTGAAAATAGCGAACTACGCAAAGCCGGCCTCAAAGTGACCCTGCCACGGGTCAAAATTCTGCAAATGCTCGATTCCGCCGAGCAGCGCCACATGAGTGCCGAGGATGTCTACAAGGCCCTTATGGAGGCTGGTGAGGACGTCGGTCTGGCCACGGTTTACCGTGTTCTGACCCAGTTCGAGGCAGCTGGCCTTGTGGTGCGGCACAACTTCGACGGAGGCCATGCGGTCTTCGAGCTGGACGACGGAAAGCATCACGACCATATGGTCAACGTCGAAACCAGCGAAGTGATCGAATTCTTCGACGAAGAAATCGAGCGGCTTCAGAAAGCAATCGTCGACAAGTATGGCTTCGAGATGGTTGATCACAATCTGGTGCTGTACGTGCGCAAGAAAAAGTAAGCATGTCGCGCGAACTTGAGGTTCGCGAAACGAACGAAGGCGACCCCAGGGTCGCCTTCGTGCTTTCTGCCTTTAGTCAGGCTTTTGCGGCCACCACCATTTTTTTGGCATGCGCCAAGGATTCCTTGGTGAGATCGATGCCGCCCAGCATCCGTGCGACTTCTTCGACGCGGTCGTTTTTGCTCAATTTTGAAACGGCCGTGCGGGTGGCATCTTCGCCGCGCACTTTATGCACAAATAGATGTTGATGACCTTGCGCCGCCACTTGCGGCAAGTGGGTCACGGTCAGTACCTGCCCGCGCTCACCGAGCCTGCGCAGCAACTGGCCGACGATTTCCGCGGTTGGACCGCCAATGCCGACATCGACTTCGTCGAACACCAGGGTTGGTACGCGGGAGGTCTGCGCGGTGATGACCTGAATCGCCAGGCTGATCCGCGACAGCTCGCCACCGGATGCGACTTTTGCCAAGGCTTTCAATGGTTGGCCAGGGTTGGCGCTGACCAGTAATTCAACCTGTTCAAGTCCATTAGGCAGCAGTTCATCACTGCTGTTTGGGCGCAACTCGATGGTGAAGCGCCCGCCAGGCATGCCCAGGCGCTGGATCTCCAGTTCCACGGCGCTGGCCAGGCTGCTCGAGGCTTGATGACGCAGATCGCTCAGTTCGCGAGCCTTTTCCTGATAATGGCGAGCGTATGAAGACAGCTCATCGCTCAGCCGCTCGATGGATTCGTCGTTGGCGTTGAGGGTTTCGATTTCATCCAGCAGTTTCTGCTGCATCTCGGCGACTTCGGTCGGCTGGATGCGGTGTTTGCGCGCCAGGGTGTAGATCGCGTCGAGGCGTTCTTCAAGGTATTGAAGGCGCGACGGATCGGCGTCGAAGTTGTCGAGGAAGCGGTTCAGTTCACCCACGGCCTCTTCAACCTGGATCTGTGCACTGGTCAACAAGCTGCTGGCTTCGCCCAGCGCGCCGATCGAGCTGTTCACGCTCGACAGGCGGTTGAGGCTGGCAGTGAGGGCGTTGAGGACATTTCCGGAATCACTTTCACTGCATTGCTCGACGACTTGCCGGCAGATCCCGAGCAAGGTCTCGGCGTTGGTCAGGTTCTTGTGTTCCTGCTCAAGCTGCTCCAGTTCGTTGTCGCCAAGACCAAGGTTTTCCAGCTCTTCGAGTTGATAGCTGAGCAACTGATGGCGGGCGCGTTGCTCATCGCCGGAGTTGGAGAGTCGCTCCAGCTCCTGGCGAGTCTGGCGCCAGCGCTGTGCGGCAAGCTGCACCTGGCGGGCAAGGTCCGTGGCCCCGGCGTACTCGTCGAGCAGGCGGCGGTGGGTGTCGGTCTTGAGCAGGGATTGGTGTTCGTGCTGGCTGTGAATGTCGATCAGTAGCTCGCCCAGCGCCTTGAGGTCGCCAAGCGGGCAGGGCGTGCCGTTGATGTAGCCGCGCGAGCGTCCTTCGGATGTGATCACCCGGCGCAAGATGCATGGGCCGTCGCTTTCGAGGTCGCGTTCGGCCAGCCAGGCGCTGGCCTCCGGAATGTCGGCCAGGTCAAAGGTGGCCAGGATGTCGGCCTTGTCGGCGCCGGGGCGGACCACGCCGCTGTCGGCGCGATCACCCAGGGTAAGGCCCAGCGCGTCGAGCATGATCGACTTGCCCGCGCCGGTTTCCCCGGTGATCACGCTCATCCCGCGATCGAGTTCGAGATCGAGATGTTCAACGATGGCGTAGTTGTGTACGGACAGGTGCACCAGCATATGGGCCGCTCCCAGGTGTTAGGTCTGGTTATTTATACAGTGTTTTGTTTCTGGCTGACAATGCCCCTCGTTAGCTCGATTCGCTCGACCCGACGAAAGCCTTATCGCGACCGGGAATGACAAAGCAGTTGTTTTTTGTAGGGTTAATCGTCGGCGCCCCTTGAAGCCGGATTTTGCGGCCCCATATAGCTGGGCAGAAGCGCGAGTTGAGCTCGCGGACGATATTGAAAGGAGAAATCTATGGCTGACGAACAGACAGTGGATACGCAAAACCCAGACGCCAACCAGGCGCCCGAGGCTTCGGGTGAAGACCTGGCGGCTCGTGTACAAGTGCTCGAAGAGCAACTGGCAGGCGCTCAGGATCAGGCTTTGCGTGTAGCCGCCGATCTGCAGAACGTCCGCCGTCGCGCCGAGCAGGATGTGGAGAAGGCTCACAAGTTCGCGCTGGAAAAATTCGCCGGCGACCTGCTGCCGATCGTCGACAGCCTGGAACGCGGCCTGGAACTGTCCAGCCCGGACGACGAAAGCATCCGTCCGATGCGCGAAGGCATCGAGCTGACCCTGAAAATGTTCCAGGACACCCTCAAGCGTTATCAGCTTGAAGCGATCGATCCGCATGGCGAGCCGTTCAACGCCGTTCAACATCAGGCGATGGCCATGCAGGAAAGCGCCGATGTCGAGCCGAACAGCGTTCTGAAGGTGTTCCAGAAGGGCTATCAGCTCAATGGTCGCTTGCTGCGCCCGGCGATGGTCGTGGTCAGCAAGGCGCCTGCGCCGGTTTCGCCTTCGATTGACGAGCAGGCTTGAAATCCGCCGCAAGGCCCCCATTTATAAGTCAAGCGTTTAAGTGCTACCGCAGTTAGCCACCACTGCTGCGGCAACCAAATCCAAAGTTTCGGGAGAGTGAACATGGGCAAAATTATCGGTATCGACCTGGGGACTACCAACTCCTGCGTCTCCGTGCTGGAAAACGGCAAGGCAAAAGTTATTGAAAACGCTGAAGGCGCGCGTACCACGCCGTCGATCATCGCTTACGCCAACGATGGCGAAATTCTGGTTGGCCAATCGGCCAAGCGTCAGGCTGTGACCAATCCGCATAACACCCTGTATGCGGTGAAGCGTCTGATCGGTCGTCGTTTCGACGAAGAAGTCGTGCAGAAAGACATTCAGATGGTCCCTTACAAGATCGTCAAGGCTGACAACAGCGACGCCTGGGTTGAAGTGAACGGCCAGAAAATGGCACCGCCACAAATCTCGGCTGAAATCCTGAAGAAAATGAAGAAGACCGCCGAAGACTACCTCGGCGAGACTGTGACTGAAGCGGTGATCACCGTTCCGGCCTACTTCAACGACAGCCAGCGTCAAGCCACCAAGGACGCCGGCCGCATCGCCGGTCTGGACGTAAAACGTATCATCAACGAACCAACCGCAGCTGCTCTGGCTTACGGTATGGACAAGGCGAAGGGCGATCACACCGTGATCGTTTACGACCTGGGCGGTGGTACTTTCGACGTTTCCGTGATCGAGATCGCTGAAGTCGATGGCGAGCACCAGTTCGAAGTATTGGCCACCAACGGTGACACGTTCCTGGGCGGTGAAGACTTTGACATCCGTCTGATCGACTACCTCGTCGACGAATTCAAGAAAGAAAGCGGCATGAACCTCAAGGGCGACCCGCTGGCCATGCAGCGCCTGAAAGAAGCCGCTGAAAAAGCCAAGATCGAGCTGTCCTCGAGCCAGTCGACCGACGTGAACCTGCCGTACATCACTGCAGACGCCACCGGTCCAAAGCACCTGAACGTGAAGATCTCCCGCGCCAAGCTCGAAGCGCTGGTGGAAGACCTGGTTCAGCGCACCATCGAACCTTGCCGCATCGCAATGAAAGATGCCGGTATCGACGTTGGCGCGATCAACGACGTGATCCTGGTGGGCGGTCAGACCCGTATGCCGCTGGTTCAGAAGCTGGTAACCGAGTTCTTCGGTAAAGAAGCTCGTAAAGACGTCAACCCGGACGAAGCGGTTGCCATGGGTGCTGCTATCCAGGGCGCGGTACTGGCCGGTGACGTGAAAGACGTTCTGCTGCTCGACGTCAGCCCGCTGACCCTGGGTATCGAAACCATGGGTGGAGTGATGACCGCGCTGATCGAGAAAAACACCACGATTCCTACCAAGAAATCGCAAGTGTTCTCGACTGCCGATGACAACCAGGGCGCCGTGACCATTCACGTGCTGCAGGGCGAGCGTAAGCAAGCCGCACAGAACAAGTCCTTGGGCAAGTTCGACCTGGCCGACATTCCACCGGCTCCACGTGGTGTGCCGCAGATCGAAGTGACCTTCGACATCGACGCCAACGGCATCCTGCACGTAGGTGCGAAAGACAAGGCTACCGGCAAGACTCAGTCGATCGTGATCAAGGCCAACTCCGGTCTGTCCGACGAAGAAATCGAGCGCATGGTGCGTGATGCCGAGGCTAACGTCGAGGAAGACCGCAAGTTCGAAGAGCTGGCCACTGCCCGCAACCAGGGCGACGCACTGGTTCACTCGACGCGCAAAATGGTTACCGATGCCGGCGATAAAGTGACCGCTGAAGAGAAGACTGCAATCGAAGCTGCCGTAGTTGCCCTGGAAGCCGCCGTCAAAGGCGACGACAAGGCTGCTATCGACGCCAAGGTTGAAGAGCTGTCGAAAGTCTCCGCTCCAGTGGCGCAGAAGATGTACGCCGAACAGGCTCAGCCTGCTGAAGGCGCGGCACCGCACGACGACAAGGCGGAAAAGGCTGACGACGTTGTCGACGCCGAGTTCGAAGAAGTCAAAGACCACAAGTAAGTTGTTGGTCGGCCGGTTGACTGCCTTCAGGCGGTGACTGGTAGGATGTCGCCGCGCGGGAGCTTGCTCCCGCGTTGGCGTGTCTGGAATACACGAATTTTTACAGCATGCGACAACATTCGTTTGCTGGTGGTATGGCCGGGAATGCTCCTGCTTCTCGAGCTCAAAGTACCGCATTGAATCAAAGACCAGGATCGTTGAATTGACGTGAGTTGGGTCCGGGCCTGTATTGGGGCTCAACGAGTTCGGCAAACTCAGGAGGGTTTTGTCGGACGTCCTCAAGAGTGCAAAGACTTATGGCAAAGCGTGATTATTACGAAGTGTTGGGTGTTGAGCGTGGCTCAAGCGAAGCGGACCTGAAGAAGGCTTACCGTCGCCTGGCGATGAAGCACCACCCGGACCGTAATCCCGATGACAAGGCGTCGGAAGATATGTTCAAGGAGGCCAACGAGGCCTACGAAGTGCTGTCCGATTCCAGCAAGCGCGCGGCATACGACCAGTACGGCCATGCCGGTGTCGATCCGAGCATGGGGGGCGGCGGTGCCGGTTTCGGCGGTCAGAACTTCTCCGACATCTTTGGCGATGTCTTCAGTGACTTCTTCGGTGGCGGTCGCGGCGGTTCCCGTGGCGGCGCTCAGCGCGGCAGTGACTTGCGCTACACCCTGGAACTGGACCTCGAAGAGGCGGTGCGCGGTACGACCGTGAATATCCGCGTTCCGACGCTGGTCAACTGCAAGCCGTGCGATGGCTCCGGTGCCAAGAAAGGTTCTTCCCCGGTGACCTGCCCGACTTGCGGCGGTATCGGTCAGGTGCGCATGCAACAAGGCTTCTTCTCGGTGCAGCAGACCTGCCCGCGCTGCCATGGCCAGGGCAAGATCATTTCCGATCCGTGCGATTCCTGCCACGGCGAAGGTCGTGTCGAAGAGTACAAGACCCTGTCGGTGAAAGTGCCGGCCGGTGTCGATACCGGTGACCGCATTCGTCTGTCCGGCGAAGGCGAGGCGGGCGCTCATGGTGGCCCGACAGGCGACCTGTACGTGGTGATCAATGTGCGCGAGCACTCGATTTTCCAGCGCGATGGCAAACACCTGTTCTGCGAAGTGCCGATCAGCTTCGTCGATGCGGCGCTGGGTGGCGAGCTGGAGATTCCGACCCTTGATGGCAGGGTCAAGCTGAAGATCCCTGAGGGGACTCAGACCGGCAAGCAGTTCCGTGTGCGTGGCAAGGGCGTTGCGCCTGTGCGTGGCGGTGGTGCTGGCGACTTGATGTGCCGCGTGGCGGTCGAGACTCCGGTCAACCTGAGCCGTCGCCAGCGTGAAATGCTCGAGGAATTCCGTAGTTCGCTGGCGGATGACAACAGCCATTCGCCAAAAACCACCGGTTGGTTCGAAGGCGTGAAGCGCTTCTTCGGCGATTTGTAAGGAGACGGGCATGCGACGTATTGCAGTGATGGGCGCCGCCGGGCGCATGGGCAAGACCCTGATTGAAGCCGTGCAGCAAACTCCGGGCGCCGGTCTGACGGCGGCGGTGGATCGTCCCGACAGCACGTTGGTCGGTGCAGATGCCGGTGAGCTGGCTGCACTGGGTCGTATCGGTGTGCCTCTGTCCGGTGATCTGGATCGGGTGGTCGACGAGTTCGACGTGCTGATCGACTTCACTCACCCGACGGTGACCTTGAAGAACCTGGCTTTCTGCCGTAAGCACGGCAAGGCCATGATCATCGGTACCACCGGTTTCAGCGTTGAAGAAAAGCAGTTGCTGGCGGAAGCGGGCAAGGACATTCCGATTGTCTTCGCGGCCAACTTCAGTGTCGGGGTCAACCTGTGCCTGAAGTTGCTCGACACGGCAGCTCGCGTATTGGGCGACGATGTCGACATCGAAATCACCGAAGCTCACCATCGGCATAAAGTCGATGCGCCGTCCGGCACTGCCGTGCGCATGGGCGAGGTGATTGCCGATGCGTTGGGCCGCGATCTGAAAAAGGTGGCGGTGTATGGTCGTGAAGGTCAGACCGGCGCTCGTGATCGTGAAACCATCGGTTTCGCCACGGTGCGTGCCGGCGACATCGTCGGTGATCACACTGTGCTGTTCGCCGCCGACGGCGAGCGTGTCGAGATCACTCACAAGGCGTCCAGTCGCATGACGTTCGCCAAGGGTGCGGTGCGTGCTGCATTGTGGCTGGACGGGCGCGAGCCTGGCCTTTACGACATGCAAGACGTGCTCGATCTGCGTTAAGATGCACCCGAAATCGGGCTCGCGCACAGCGTTTGAGCCCGGTTTTGTTCTGCCAAGCGACGTCCTGTCGCATTCTCCAGCCTTTAAGGCTCATTTGCGGTAGACCAAAAAGGCCTTTTTCTGTAAGCTACAGCTTTAGTGTGTCCACTAAAAGCGCGCAGAATAATTCAGTGAAGAAGCGGGGTGACGTGTCCATACGTCACTCCGCTTTTTTACAACCTGCGATCGCCCTTTCAGGCTTTATTTACGGGAGGTCTTCTTGACTAAGCCAGCCATACTCGCCCTTGCTGATGGCAGCATTTTTCGCGGCGAAGCCATTGGAGCCGACGGTCAAACCGTTGGTGAGGTGGTGTTCAACACCGCAATGACCGGCTATCAGGAAATCCTTACCGATCCTTCCTACGCCCAACAGATCGTTACCCTGACTTACCCGCACATCGGCAACACCGGCACCACGCCGGAAGACGCCGAGTCCAACCGCGTCTGGTCTGCCGGCCTGGTCATCCGTGACCTGCCACTGGTGGCGAGCAACTGGCGTAACACGATGTCCCTGTCCGACTACCTGAAGGCCAACAACGTTGTGGCCATCGCCGGTATCGACACCCGCCGCCTGACACGCATCCTGCGTGAAAAAGGCGCGCAGAACGGCTGCATCATGGCTGGCGACAACATTTCCGAAGCCGCCGCCATCGCCGCCGCCCAGGGTTTCCCTGGCCTCAAGGGCATGGACCTGGCGAAAGTCGTCAGCACCAAGGAAAGCTACGAGTGGCGCTCGACTGTCTGGGATCTGAAAACCGACAGCCACGCAACCATCGAAGCCTCCGAGCTGCCGTACCACGTGGTTGCCTACGACTACGGCGTCAAGGTGAACATCCTGCGCATGCTGGTCGAGCGCGGTTGCCGCGTGACCGTCGTGCCTGCACAAACGCCTGCTGCCGATGTGCTGGCACTGAAGCCGGACGGCGTGTTCCTGTCCAATGGCCCTGGTGATCCGGAGCCTTGCGACTACGCGATCCAGGCGATCAAGGACGTGCTGGAAACCGAGATTCCGGTCTTCGGTATCTGCCTCGGTCACCAACTGCTGGCCCTGGCCTCCGGCGCCAAGACCCTGAAAATGGGTCACGGCCACCACGGTGCCAACCACCCCGTCCAGGACCTGGACAGCGGCGTAGTGATGATCACCAGCCAGAACCACGGTTTTGCGGTAGACGAAGCGACCCTGCCAGCCAACGTCCGCGCGATTCACAAATCGCTGTTCGACGGCACCCTGCAAGGTATCGAGCGTACCGACAAGAGCGCCTTCAGCTTCCAGGGTCACCCGGAAGCCAGCCCTGGCCCGAACGACGTAGCGCCATTGTTCGATCGCTTCATCACCGAGATGGCAAAGCGACGCTGATCGCTGGCCCTGATGTAGCGAAGCTTGAGGGTGGTCCCGACACCGGCGGCCCCCTCAAGGCTTCAGAGATTGAACAAGACGGCTTGCCGACTGACCTGCGGATTTGAGTGACAAACCCATGCCAAAACGTACAGACATTAAAAGCATCCTGATTCTTGGCGCTGGCCCGATCGTGATCGGCCAGGCCTGTGAATTCGACTACTCCGGCGCCCAGGCCTGTAAAGCCCTGCGCGAGGAGGGTTACCGCGTCATCCTGGTGAACTCCAACCCGGCCACCATCATGACCGACCCGGCCATGGCCGACGCCACCTACATCGAGCCGATCAAGTGGCAGACCGTTGCCAAGATCATCGAGAAAGAGCGTCCGGACGCGCTGCTGCCGACCATGGGTGGCCAGACCGCCCTGAACTGCGCCCTGGACCTGGAGCGCGAAGGCGTTCTGGAGAAGTTCGGCGTAGAGATGATCGGTGCCAACGCCGACACCATCGACAAGGCTGAAGACCGTTCGCGTTTCGACAAGGCGATGAAATCCATCGGCCTGGCGTGCCCGCGTTCCGGTATCGCCCACAGCATGGAAGAGGCCAATGCGGTCCTCGAGAAGCTCGGCTTCCCGTGCATCATCCGTCCGTCCTTCACCATGGGCGGCACCGGTGGCGGTATCGCTTACAACCGTGAAGAGTTCGAAGAAATCTGCGCCCGTGGTCTGGACCTGTCGCCAACCAAGGAACTGCTGATCGACGAATCGCTGATCGGCTGGAAAGAGTATGAGATGGAGGTTGTCCGCGATAAGAAGGACAACTGCATCATCGTCTGCTCCATCGAAAACTTCGACCCGATGGGCGTGCACACCGGTGACTCGATCACCGTGGCTCCGGCACAGACCCTGACCGACAAGGAATACCAGATCCTGCGTAACGCCTCCCTGGCGGTACTGCGCGAGATCGGCGTGGAAACCGGCGGTTCCAACGTTCAGTTCGGTATCTGCCCGAACACCGGCCGCATGGTCGTGATCGAGATGAATCCGCGTGTATCCCGTTCCTCGGCACTGGCTTCGAAAGCCACCGGCTTCCCGATCGCCAAGGTCGCGGCCAAGCTGGCTGTAGGCTACACCCTCGACGAACTGTCGAACGACATCACCGGCGGCAAGACACCGGCGTCCTTCGAGCCGTCCATCGACTACGTTGTCACCAAGCTGCCACGTTTCGCTTTCGAGAAGTTCCCCAAGGCTGACGCGCGCCTGACCACTCAGATGAAGTCGGTGGGTGAAGTCATGGCCATCGGCCGTACCTTCCAGGAATCCCTGCAGAAAGCCCTGCGCGGTCTGGAAGTGGGCGTTTGCGGTCTGGACGAGAAGGTTGATCTGGCCAACCCGGAAAGCATGAGCGTACTCAAGCGCGAGCTGACCGTGCCGGGTGCCGAGCGTATCTGGTACGTGGCGGACGCAATGCGCGCCGGCATGACCGTCGAAGACATCTTCGGCATGACCATGATCGACCCTTGGTTCCTGGTGCAGATGGAAGACCTGATCAAGGAAGAAGAGAAGGTCAAGACCCTGGGTCTGACCAGCATCGACCGCGATCTGATGTTCCGCCTCAAGCGCAAAGGCTTCTCCGATATGCGCCTGGCCAAATTGCTGGGTGTGACCGAGAAGAGCCTGCGTGCTCACCGTCACAAACTGGAAATCTTCCCGGTCTACAAGCGCGTCGACACCTGCGCTGCCGAGTTCGCCACCGATACTGCTTACCTGTACTCGACGTACGAGGAAGAGTGCGAAGCGGCGCCATCGGGTCGTGACAAGATCATGATCCTGGGTGGCGGTCCTAACCGCATCGGCCAAGGCATCGAGTTCGACTACTGCTGCGTACACGCGGCACTGGCCCTGCGCGATGACGGCTACGAGACCATCATGGTCAACTGCAACCCGGAAACCGTTTCCACTGACTACGACACTTCCGATCGCCTGTACTTCGAACCAGTGACCCTGGAAGACGTGCTGGAAATCGTCCGCGTCGAGAAGCCGAAAGGCGTGATCGTCCAGTACGGCGGCCAGACTCCGCTGAAACTGGCGCGTGCCCTGGAAGCCGCCGGCGTGCCGATCATCGGCACCAGCCCTGATGCAATCGACCGCGCCGAAGACCGTGAGCGCTTCCAGCAGATGGTCCAGCGCCTGAACCTGCGTCAGCCGCCAAACGCCACCGTGCGCAGCGAAGACGAAGCGATTCGTGCCGCCGCCAAGATCGGTTACCCGCTGGTGGTGCGCCCGTCCTACGTACTGGGCGGTCGTGCGATGGAAATCGTCTACGAAGAAGAAGAACTCAAGCGCTACCTGCGTGAAGCGGTTCAAGTGTCCAACGACAGCCCGGTGCTGCTGGACCACTTCCTCAACTGCGCCATCGAAATGGACGTGGATGCGGTCTGCGACGGTAAAGATGTGGTGATCGGCGCGATCATGCAGCACATCGAGCAGGCTGGCGTTCACTCCGGTGACTCCGCATGCTCGCTGCCGCCGTACTCGCTGCCGGCGCACATCCAGGACGAGATGCGCGAACAGGTCAAGAAAATGGCCCTGGAGCTCGGCGTGATCGGCCTGATGAACGTTCAGTTGGCGCTGCAAGGCGACGACATCTACGTCATCGAAGTCAACCCGCGCGCTTCCCGTACTGTGCCGTTCGTGTCCAAGTGCATCGGTGTTTCCCTGGCAATGATCGCGGCTCGCGTCATGGCCGGTAAGACCTTGAAGGAAATCGGCTTCACCAAGGAAATCATCCCGAACTTCTACAGCGTGAAAGAGGCGGTGTTCCCGTTCGCCAAATTCCCTGGCGTTGACCCGATCCTCGGCCCAGAGATGAAGTCCACCGGTGAAGTGATGGGCGTGGGCGACACCTTCGGTGAAGCGTTCGCCAAGGCCCAGATGGGTGCCAGCGAAGTGCTGCCGACCGGTGGTACTGCGTTCATCAGCGTACGTGACGACGACAAGCCACTGGTTGCGGGCGTGGCCCGTGATCTGATCAACTTGGGCTTCGAAGTGGTCGCCACCGCCGGTACTGCCAAGCTGATCGAAGCGGCAGGCCTGAAAGTGCGCCGCGTGAACAAGGTGACCGAAGGTCGTCCGCACGTGGTCGACATGATCAAGAATGACGAAGTCACGCTGATCATCAACACCACCGAAGGGCGTCAGTCGATCGCTGATTCGTACTCCATTCGTCGTAATGCCCTGCAGCACAAGATTTACTGCACCACCACCATTGCTGCTGGCGAAGCCATCTGTGAAGCGCTGAAGTTCGGTCCCGAAAAGACCGTGCGCCGCTTGCAGGATCTACACGCAGGATTGAAGGCATGAGCATAACGAAGTACCCAATGACCGTTCAGGGCGCTCGCGCCCTGGAAGAAGAGCACACTCACCTGACCAAGGTCGTTCGTCCGAAGCTCAGCCAGGACATCGGTACGGCCCGCGAGTTGGGTGACTTGAAGGAAAACGCCGAATACCACGCTGCCCGCGAGCAGCAGGGTATGGTCGAGGCGCGGATCCGTGATATCGAAGGCCGGATTCAGAATCAGGTCATCATTGATGTCACGAGCATTCCGCACACCGGCAAAGTGATTTTCGGCACCACCGTTGAAATCGCCAACGTCGAGACGGATGAGCGCGTCACTTACCACATCGTGGGTGAGGATGAGGCTGACTTCAAACTCGGCAAGATTTCGGTCGGCTCGCCACTGGCTCGCGCCTTGATTGCCAAGGAAGAGGGTGATGTGGTTGCAGTCAAAACGCCTGGCGGCGTTATCGAGTACGAGATTGTCGAAGTTCGCCACATCTGAAGATCGGCGCCCGTTTCGTGCGGGCGCCATGCTTTGGCAGCTGACCCAGGTGTTGTGGGTCGGCGGCTTGTGGCTGTTGCAAATTGGTCTGTTGCCGGTGCTGGGGCGAATTGGCCTGGCGCCGCTGCTGATCGACGAAATCGCAGGCACGCTCAATACGTTGGTAGTGGGATTCGCCACGGCGTGTTTGATTTTTCAGGCTTTGGTGCTGATAAAGACCGAGGGCCTTGTCAGTCTATGGCGGGATATTCGCGGGCAACTGCTGTTGATGGCGCTGTATGCGTGCGCGATGTACTTCGCGGTGCGTTTCGGCTGGCCGGATGCCGTGCGTTGGCAGGCGTTCAGCTATCTTGTTCTGGGTTTTTCCGGGCTGGTGCTGGTGTTGGAACCGGTACCGGGAGGGAGTGGCAGGGTGCGCGAAGCACACCCTTGACCCTTGTCATCACTTGAAGCGATGGACGTTCGACAGCTGCTTGTTGACGCTGAAGTTCTTGCGGTAGATCAGTGCCATCTTGCCGATGACCTGAACCAGATCCGCTTTGCCGACCTTGCAGAGCTCTGCAATGGACGCCAGGCGCGATTCGCGATCGAGGATGTTGAGCTTGATCTTGATCAGCTCGTGATCCGCCAATGCGCGTTCGAGTTCGGCTAACACACCTTCAGTCAAACCATTGTCTGCCACAATCAAAACCGGTTTCAGATGGTGGCCAATGGATTTGTACTGTTTCTTCTGCTCTTGAGTGAGCGGCATAATCTGACCCCTGCGTCTGATCTTGTAAAAAGCGGCGGCCAGTTTACCCGAGCGAGTCCGGGACCGCCCAGTTAATCACGACCCGTTTTATTTCCGAGGTATCCCGTGGCCCGTTCCAAGACAAGCCTTAACTGGCTGAAAGAACATTTCAACGACCCATTCGTCAAAATGGCACAAAAAGACGGGTACCGTTCCCGCGCCAGCTACAAACTGCTGGAGATCCAGGAAAAGGACCGTCTGATCCGCCCGGGCATGAGCGTAATCGACCTTGGTGCGGCCCCCGGTGGGTGGTCCCAGGTGACCAGTCGTCTGATTGGTGGGCAGGGGACACTGATCGCTTCTGACATTCTGGAAATGGACAGTATCCCGGACGTGACCTTCATTCAGGGCGACTTTACCGAGGATGCCGTGCTGGCTCAGATCCTCGATGCCGTCGGAAATAAGGAAGTAGACCTTGTGATTTCCGACATGGCCCCCAATATGAGTGGATTACCGGCCGTGGACATGCCGCGAGCGATGTTCCTGTGCGAGTTGGCACTGGATCTTTCGACGCGGGTGCTCAAGCCCGGTGGTGATTTTTTGATCAAGATCTTCCAGGGCGAAGGCTTCGACGAATTCCACAAGAGCGTTCGCCAGCAGTTCGAGAAGGTGCAGATGCGCAAACCGACCTCGTCGCGCGACCGTTCTCGCGAGCAGTACCTGCTGGGCCGCGGTTTCCGCGGACGCAGTGAGGAATGAGTGAATTTTCGATCGGGGTGATAGGATTTTTGTATTACGCCTTGTCAGAATTAGCGAATATTGTGTAGGAAGTGTTTCACAAAGGGTTACAGACGGCGCCTGCCAAGTTGTAGGTAATGTAGTAAGTTAGGCCGGTGAATATCATGCGAAGCGCGCGCCAGTAGCGGAGCTTGCTTCAGAGGGTAGTTAATTGAACGATATGGCAAAGAATCTGATCCTGTGGTTGATCATCGCGGCTGTCCTGGTGACGGTGATGAACAACTTCTCCAGCCCTAACGAGCCGCAGACCCTCAACTATTCCGACTTCATCCAGCAGGTCAAGGATGGCAAGGTCGAACGCGTGGCGGTTGATGGCTACGTGATTACCGGCAAGCGCAACGATGGCGACAGCTTCAAGACCATTCGCCCGGCGATCCAGGACAACGGCCTGATCGGTGACCTGGTGGATAACCACGTCGTGGTCGAAGGCAAGCAGCCTGAACAGCAAAGCATCTGGACTCAACTTCTGGTCGCCAGCTTCCCGATCCTTGTGATCATCGCTGTGTTCATGTTCTTCATGCGGCAGATGCAGGGCGGTGCCGGTGGCAAGGGCGGGCCGATGAGCTTCGGTAAAAGCAAGGCGCGCCTGCTCTCTGAGGATCAGGTGAAAACTACCCTGGCTGACGTTGCCGGTTGCGACGAAGCCAAGGAAGAAGTCGGTGAGTTGGTCGAGTTCCTGCGCGATCCGGGCAAGTTCCAGCGCCTGGGTGGCCGCATTCCTCGCGGCGTGCTGATGGTTGGTCCTCCAGGTACCGGTAAAACCTTGATTGCCAAGGCGATTGCCGGCGAAGCCAAAGTGCCGTTCTTCACCATTTCCGGTTCCGACTTCGTCGAAATGTTCGTCGGTGTCGGTGCCAGCCGTGTTCGCGACATGTTCGAACAGGCCAAGAAGCACGCTCCATGCATCATCTTCATCGACGAAATCGATGCGGTCGGTCGCCATCGTGGTGCCGGCATGGGTGGTGGTCACGACGAGCGCGAGCAGACTCTCAACCAGTTGCTGGTCGAGATGGACGGCTTTGAAATGAATGACGGCATCATCGTGATCGCCGCAACCAACCGTCCTGATGTACTGGACCCTGCGTTGCTGCGTCCAGGCCGTTTCGACCGTCAGGTTGTTGTGGGGCTGCCGGACATCCGTGGTCGCGAACAGATTCTCAAGGTTCACATGCGCAAAGTGCCAATGGGCGACGACGTTGCTCCGGCCGTGATCGCTCGTGGTACTCCAGGCTTCTCCGGTGCTGACCTGGCCAATCTGGTGAACGAGGCATCGTTGTTCGCTGCCCGTGCCGGCAAGCGCATCGTCGAAATGAAAGAGTTCGAACTGGCCAAAGACAAGATCATGATGGGCGCCGAGCGCAAATCCATGGTCATGTCCGAGAAAGAAAAGCAGAACACCGCTTATCACGAAGCCGGCCACGCCATTGTTGGTCGCGTCGTACCTGAGCATGATCCGGTGTACAAGGTGTCGATCATCCCGCGCGGTCGTGCGCTGGGTGTAACCATGTTCCTGCCGGAAGAAGATCGTTACAGCCTGTCCAAGCGTGCGTTGATCAGCCAGATCTGCTCGCTGTACGGTGGTCGTATCGCTGAAGAAATGACCCTGGGCTTCGATGGCGTGACCACCGGTGCCTCCAACGACATCATGCGCGCCAGCCAGATTGCGCGGAATATGGTGACCAAGTGGGGTCTTTCGGAAAAACTCGGTCCGTTGATGTATGCCGAAGAAGAGGGTGAGGTATTCCTCGGTCGCGGCGGCGGTGGTCAGAATGCAAGTTTCTCCGGTGAGACAGCCAAGCTGATCGACTCCGAAGTGCGCAGCATCATCGATCAGTGCTATGGCACGGCGAAGCAGATTCTCACGGACAACCGTGACAAGCTCGATGCGATGGCCGATGCCTTGATGAAGTACGAGACAATCGATGCCGAGCAGATCGACGACATCATGGCGGGTCGTACGCCTCGCGAGCCGCGCGATTGGTCGGGTGGCACGGGTACTTCCGGCACCCCTCCGGTGGTGCAGGATGAGCGTCCGGAAACACCGATTGGCGGTCCTGCTGCTGACGTATAAGGTTTGAAATGACTTCTGTTCAGTCCTCGACCCGGTTGCCTTGCGGCAACCGGGTTCTTGATTTGGCCCAGACGCATGTCATGGGCATTCTCAATGTCACTCCTGATTCTTTCTCCGATGGTGGTCAATACAGCCAGCTCGACGCGGCCATGCGCCACGCCGAAGCCATGGTTGTGGCCGGCGCGACGCTGATCGATGTCGGTGGCGAATCCACCCGTCCTGGTGCCAGGGCGGTGTCGCCGCTGGAAGAGCTGGAGCGCGTAGCGCCCATTGTCGAGCGCATCAGTCGCGAACTGGACGTCATCATCTCGGTCGACACCTCCACGCCAGCGGTCATGCGTGAAACTGCGCGCCTGGGTGCCGGGCTGATCAATGACGTACGTTCGTTGCGTCGCGATGGTGCCCTGGATGCTGCGGCGGCCACCGGGTTACCGGTTTGCCTGATGCATATGCTTGGAGAGCCAGGCGATATGCAGGACAATCCGCAGTATCAGGACGTTACAAGGGAAGTCGGTGAGTTTCTCGCCGAACGCATGCATGAGTGTTCATTGGTGGGAATTGCGGCTGAGCGGATCATTCTTGACCCCGGCTTTGGCTTCGCCAAAACCTTGCAGCACAATCTGAGTTTGTTCAAACATATGGAAGCCCTGCATGCCTTGGGGCGCCCCCTGTTGGTCGGGGTTTCGCGAAAGAGCATGATTGGTCAGGCGTTGAATCGTCCGGTGGGAGACCGGCTGTATGGTGGTTTGGCGCTCGCGGCGCTGGCTTCGGCGAAAGGTGCGCGTATATTGCGCGTCCATGATGTAGCCGAAACAATGGATGTGGTGCGGATGATCGCCGCAGTGGAATCAGCCGAATAAGAATGATGGAGCACTTATGAGCAAAAAATATTTTGGCACCGATGGTATTCGTGGGCGTGTCGGTGAATACCCGATTACTCCTGATTTCATGCTCAAGCTCGGCTGGGCTGCAGGTATGGCGTTCCGCAAGATGGGCGCCTGCAAGGTATTGGTAGGTAAGGACACCCGGATCTCCGGCTACATGTTCGAGTCTGCGCTTGAAGCGGGGCTTACCTCCGCGGGTGCTGATGTGATGCTCCTTGGGCCTATGCCGACCCCGGCGATTGCCTACCTGACGCGTACCTTTCATGCCGAAGCTGGCATCGTGATCAGTGCGTCGCACAATCCGCATGATGACAATGGCATCAAGTTCTTCTCCGGCAATGGCACCAAGCTGCCGGATGAGGTCGAGCACATGATCGAAGAGCTGCTCGATACCCCGATGACTGTGGTTGAGTCGAGCAAGATCGGCAAGGTGTCGCGAATCAATGACGCGTCGGGTCGGTATATCGAATTCTGCAAGAGCAGTGTGCCGACCGGTACCAGCTTTACCGGCCTCAAGATTGTGATCGACTGCGCCCATGGTGCGACCTATAAAGTGGCGCCGAGTGTGTTTCGTGAGTTGGGTGCCGAAGTCGTGGTCTTGTCCGCGCAGCCCAACGGTTTGAATATCAATGACAACTGCGGCTCGACCCATATGGGGCAACTGCAGGCCGCTGTGCTGGCTGAACACGCCGATCTGGGTATCGCCTTCGATGGTGATGGCGACCGGGTGTTGATGGTGGATCACACGGGGGCCATCGTCGATGGTGATGAGTTGCTGTTCATCATTGCTCGCGACCTGCATGAGCGAGACAAGCTGCAAGGTGGTGTAGTCGGTACACTGATGAGCAACTTGGGACTGGAGTTGGCCTTGGCCGACCTGGGGATTCCATTTGTCCGCGCCAATGTTGGTGATCGTTATGTGATTGCTGATCTGCTGGAGCGTAACTGGCTGGTCGGTGGCGAAAATTCGGGTCATATCGTTTGCTTCAATTACACCACCACTGGTGATGCGATTATCGCCGCGTTGCAGGTGCTGAAGGCGTTGAAAGCCCGTGCGCAAGGTTTGGCTGAAGCGCGTCAGGCGCTGCGCAAATGCCCTCAGGTGCTGATCAATGTGCGATTCGGTGGCGGCGCAAACCCACTCGACCATCCGTCGGTCAAGGAAGCCAGCGAGCGTGTGACCAAGGCCATGGCGGGTCGGGGGCGCGTGCTGTTGCGCAAGTCCGGAACCGAACCGCTGGTGCGTGTGATGGTCGAAGGCGAAGACGAAACGCAGGTTCGTGGCTATGCCGAAGAGCTGGCAAAACTGGTTACTGAAGTTTCTGCCTGAATTCGGCTTGCCAGCCATGATTGTGTTGGGTAACATCTGCGCCCACTTTGACCGACGAGGTACAGCATGCGTCGCCCTATGGTAGCTGGTAACTGGAAGATGCACGGTACCCGCGCCAGCGTCGCTGAGCTGATCAACGGCCTTCGTGACTTGGCCTTGCCGAGCGATATTGATGTTGCGGTATTCCCGCCTTGCCTGCATATCAATCAAGTGATTGATGGCCTGGAAGGAAAGTCGATTTCGGTCGGCGCGCAGAATTCTGCGGTGGAATCCGGACAAGGTGCGTTGACCGGTGAAGTTGCACCGAGTCAGTTAGTGGATGCAGGTTGTTCCCTGGTGCTTGTCGGGCACTCCGAACGCCGCCAGATCATGGGTGAGCAGGACGGAATGCTGATCCGCAAGTTCGCAGCGGCACAGGCATGTGGCTTGATTCCGGTGTTGTGCATAGGGGAAACCCTTGAACAGCGTGAAGCCGGAAAGACTCTTGAGGTTGTCTCGCGTCAGCTGGGCAGTATCATCGAGGAGCTGGGTGTCGGTGTCTTTGCCAAGGCAGTGATCGCTTACGAGCCGGTCTGGGCCATTGGCACCGGGCTGACTGCAACGCCACAACAGGCGCAGGATGTGCACGCAGCCATTCGCGCCCAGTTGGCGGCAGAGAATTCTGAGGTCGCACAAGGTGTGCGGCTTCTATACGGCGGCAGCGTGAAGGCGGCCAATGCGGTCGAACTGTTCGGCATGCCGGATATCGATGGGGGTCTCATTGGTGGGGCTTCCCTGAATGCAGATGAGTTCGGTGCGATTTGTCGCGCCGCGGGAAACTGAAAAAATGCTGGAAACAGTCGTAGTCGTTTTTCATCTGCTGGGTGCATTGGGCGTAGTAGCTCTGGTTTTGCTGCAGCAGGGTAAAGGTGCGGATGCTGGCGCGTCTTTCGGAGCAGGTGCTTCAAATACTGTGTTCGGAAGCCAAGGTTCCTCTACCTTTCTTAGTAAGTTTACTGCTATACTTGCCGCAGGTTTTTTCATAACCAGCTTGGGGTTAGGTTACTTTGCTAAAGAGAAGGCTCACCAGCTGACTCAAGTAGGTCTCCCAAATCCAGCGGTACTGGAAGTTCCAAAGCAACAACCGGCTTCTGATGATGTCCCGGTGCTTCAAGAGCAAAAGTCGGCTACCCCAGCGACTGACGTGCCTCCAGCTCAAGAGCAGAAGTAAGAAGGGTTCCAAACGTAGTATTGCCGAGGTGGTGGAATTGGTAGACACGCAACCTTGAGGTGGTTGTGCCCATAGGGTGTAGGGGTTCGAGTCCCCTTCTCGGTACCAATTAGTCAGGAGAGCCCGCTGTTGCGGGCTTTCTTGCAGGTGGAAGGTTACATTGACCCTGTAGGGGATCGGTCGTATACTTCCGCCCCAGCTTTGTCGCGGGGTGGAGCAGTCTGGTAGCTCGTCGGGCTCATAACCCGAAGGTCGTCGGTTCAAATCCGGCCCCCGCAACCAGTTTAAGGAGCCCCTTTTAAGGGGCTTTTTGTTAGCTGGACACTTTCAACGCCGCTGTTCGACGGCGTTTCAAGGATGGGCGTTTCGCCCATTTTTTTATTTTGCATAGCATGCACATACATGCACTAGGGGGTTCAGGTGTCGAGCAAGCTAGAAGAGTTGCAGGCCTTGCTGGCCCCGGTGGTCGTGGCCCTAGGCTATGAATGCTGGGGTATCGAGTTTTCGGCTCAGGGTCGTCACTCGATGTTGCGCGTTTATATCGATAAAGAAGGCGGCGTGCTGGTGGACGATTGCGCCATCGTCAGCCGTCAGATCAGCGGTGTGCTGGATGTTGAAGATCCAATTTCCGTTGAATACACCCTTGAAGTTTCCTCGCCTGGCATGGAACGCCCGCTGTTCACTCTTGAGCAGTTTGCAAAATTTGCCGGTGAACAAGTGAAGATCAAGCTGCGCTCGCCTTTTGAAGGACGACGCAACTTTCAGGGCCTTCTGCGCGGCGTAGAAGAGCAGGATGTCGTGGTGCAGGTAGAAGACCATGAGTTCCTGTTGCCGATCGATATGATCGACAAGGCCAACATTATTCCCAGTTTTGACTGAGGCGTGCCAGATACTGCGGATCCCGCGGATCCAATGGCTTGCGAAAGGCGAGGCGTACGATGAGCAAAGAAGTACTGCTGGTTGTTGAGTCGGTATCCAATGAAAAGGGCGTACCGGCAAACGTTATTTTTGAAGCGCTGGAGCTGGCTCTGGCCACTGCTACCAAAAAGCGTTTCGAAGACGAAGTTGATCTGCGTGTGGAAATCAATCGCCACACGGGTGCATACGAGACATTCCGTCGCTGGACGGTCGTCGAAGAAGCAGACCTGGACGATCCGGCCATCGAAACCTGGCCGAGCAAGGTTGCCGAAACGCATCCTGGCGCCAAGGTCGGTGATGTCGTAGAAGAGAAAATCGAATCCATCGAGTTCGGCCGCATTGCTGCACAAACTGCCAAGCAAGTCATTGTGCAGAAAGTTCGCGAAGCCGAGCGCGCTCAGGTGGTTGACGCTTACCGCGAGCGCCTGGGTGAAATCATCTCCGGCACCGTGAAAAAAGTCACCCGCGACAACGTGATCGTTGATCTGGGTAACAACGCTGAAGCGTTGCTGGCTCGTGAAGACATCATTTCTCGCGAAACTTTCCGGGTTGGCGTGCGTCTGCGTGCGCTGCTCAAGGAAATCCGCACCGAGAACCGCGGCCCGCAGTTGATCCTGTCGCGCACCGCGCCGGAAATGCTGATCGAGTTGTTCCGCATCGAAGTGCCGGAAATTGCCGAAGGCCTGATCGAAGTGATGGCTGCGTCCCGTGATCCGGGTTCGCGCGCCAAGATCGCCGTTCGCTCCAAGGACAAACGCATCGACCCGCAGGGCGCTTGCATCGGTATGCGCGGTTCGCGCGTCCAGGCAGTGTCGGGTGAGTTGGGCGGTGAGCGTGTTGACATCGTTCTGTGGGACGACAACCCGGCTCAGTTCGTGATCAACGCCATGTCCCCGGCCGAGGTTGCGGCAATTATCGTTGACGAAGATGCCCACGCAATGGACATCGCCGTTGGCGCAGACAATCTGGCTCAGGCCATCGGTCGCGGTGGTCAGAACGTGCGTCTGGCTAGCCAGTTGACTGGCTGGACCCTGAACGTGATGACCGAATCGGACATCCAGGCTAAACAGCAAGCAGAAACCGGCGACATCCTGCGCAACTTCATCGACGAGCTGGAAGTCGACGAAGATCTGGCGCAGGTGCTGGTGGACGAAGGCTTTACCAGCCTGGAAGAGATTGCCTACGTACCGTTGGAAGAAATGCTCAACATCGACGGCTTTGACGAAGACACCGTCAACGAGCTTCGCGCTCGGGCCAAGGATCGCTTGTTGACTAAAGCCATCGCTACTGAGGAAAAGCTGGCAGACGCCCATCCGGCCGAAGACCTGCTCTCGCTTGAGGGTATGGACAAGGATTTGGCGATGGAACTGGCGGTGCGCGGCGTAATTACCCGCGAAGACCTGGCCGAGCAGTCTATTGACGACCTGCTCGACATCGACGGCATTGACGATGATCGTGCCGGCAAGTTGATCATGGCCGCCCGAGCCCACTGGTTCGAGTAATTAGGCGCGGCCTGAGGAGAGAAGTGCATGACGCAAGTCACGGTGAAACAACTGGCCGATGAGGTCAAAACACCGGTAGAGCGCCTGTTGCAGCAGATGCGTGAGGCAGGTCTGCCGCACACCGCCGCCGAAGAACATGTGACTGACAGTGAGAAGCAATCGTTGCTGACTCACTTGAAAAGCAGCCACAAGGCGAAAGTGGAAGAACCACGCAAGATTACGCTGCAGCGTAAAACCACCAGCACCCTGCGTGTTGCTGGCAGCAAAAGCATCAGCGTTGAAGTACGCAAGAAGAAAGTCTTCGTACAGCGCAGCCCGGAAGAAATCGAAGCCGAGCGCAAGCGTGAACTGGATGAACGTCGCGCAGTAGAAAATGCTGCTCGTCAGAAGGCTGAAGAAGAAGCCAAGCGTCGCGCCGAAGAAGAAGCGCGTCGCCAGCCTGCTGCTGCGCCGACCGCTCAAGCCGTACCTGTTGCAGCGCCTGCTGTGGTGGCCGAGCCAGTTCGCGAAAGCGCACCGGTTGTGGCAGCCGCTCCAGCTCCTGCGGCCGATACCCGCAAGCGTGACGAACAGCGTCGTCCGGACAAGCCACGTGCCGACGACAACAGTCGTCGCGGTAGCGGCGATGGCGAGCGCAAAAACGCTCCGCATCGTGCTTCGGTCAAGGAAAAGGCGCCGGCTCCACGCGTCGCCCCACGTACTACCGACGAAGAAAGCGATGGCTTCCGTCGTGGTGGTCGTGGCAAGGCCAAGCTGAAGAAGCGCAACGCCCACGGTTTCCAGAGCCCGACCGGCCCTGTCGTGCGCGAAGTGAAGATCGGCGAGACCATCACTGTTGGCGATCTCGCCCAGCAGATGTCGGTGAAGGCTGCTGAAATCATCAAGTTCATGTTCAAACTGGGTACTCCAGCGACCATCAACCAGGTACTGGATCAGGAAACTGCTCAACTGGTTGCCGAAGAGCTGGGCCACAAAGTGACCCTGGTCAGCGACACCGCCCTGGAAGATTCCCTGGCCGAGTCCCTGAAGTTTGAAGGCGAGGCAGTTTCCCGTGCACCAGTCGTGACCGTAATGGGCCACGTTGACCACGGTAAGACTTCCCTGCTCGACTACATCCGTCGTGCCAAGGTAGCTGCTGGCGAAGCCGGCGGTATCACCCAGCACATCGGTGCGTACCACGTTGAAACCGACCGTGGCATGGTGACGTTCCTCGACACCCCTGGTCACGCCGCGTTTACCGCAATGCGTGCCCGTGGTGCCAAGGCGACCGACATCGTGATCCTGGTGGTGGCGGCGGACGACGGCGTGATGCCGCAGACCATCGAAGCTGTTCAGCATGCCAAGGCCGCGGGTGTTCCGCTGGTCGTCGCGGTGAACAAGATCGACAAGCCGGGCGCCGATCTCGATCGCATCCGTAGCGAATTGTCGGTTCACGGCGTGACGTCGGAAGAGTGGGGTGGTGACACGCCGTTCGTACCGGTCTCGGCGAAGATGGGTACTGGCGTCGACGAACTGCTCGAAGCTGTTCTGCTGCAAGCCGAAGTCCTGGAACTGACCGCAACTCCGTCGGCTCCTGGCCGTGGCGTCGTGGTTGAATCCCGTCTGGACAAGGGCCGTGGCCCGGTGGCTACCGTTCTGGTTCAAGACGGTACCCTGCGTCAGGGCGACATGGTCCTGGTCGGTTCGAACTATGGCCGCGTTCGCGCCATGCTCGACGAGAACGGCAAGCCAATCAAGGAAGCCGGTCCGGCCATCCCTGTCGAGATCCTCGGCCTGGACGGTACCCCGGATGCTGGCGACGAGATGAGCGTGGTTGCCGACGAGAAGAAAGCCCGTGAAGTGGCTCTGTTCCGTCAAGGCAAGTTCCGCGAAGTCAAACTGGCTCGCGCTCACGCCGGCAAGCTGGAAAACATCTTCGAAAACATGGGTCAGGAAGAGAAGAAGACGCTCAACATCGTCCTCAAATCCGACGTCCGTGGTTCGCTCGAAGCGTTGAACGGTGCCTTGAACGGCCTGGGTAACGACGAAGTGCAAGTGCGCGTGGTCGGTGGCGGCGTCGGTGGTATCACCGAATCCGATGCCAACCTGGCACTGGCCTCCAACGCTGTACTGTTCGGCTTCAACGTGCGTGCCGATGCCGGCGCGCGCAAGATCGTCGAGCAGGAAGGTCTGGACATGCGTTACTACAACGTGATCTACGACATCATCGAAGACGTCAAGAAAGCCCTGACCGGTATGCTCGGCAGCGATGTTCGCGAGAACATCCTGGGTATCGCCGAAGTGCGTGACGTGTTCCGTTCGCCGAAGTTTGGCGCGATCGCCGGTTGCATGGTTATCGAAGGTGTTGTGCACCGTAACCGTCCAATCCGTGTACTGCGTGAAGACATCGTTATCTTCGAAGGCGAGCTGGAATCCCTGCGCCGCTTCAAGGATGACGCTTCCGAAGTACGTGCCGGCATGGAATGCGGTATCGGCGTGAAGAGCTACAACGACGTTAAAGTCGGTGACAAGATCGAAGTCTTCGAGAAGGTGCAGGTTGCTCGCAGCCTCTAATTCGCGCACTTCAGGAGCCGTGACGGGTCGTCGCATGCAAATGCGCAGTTCGTCACCAGGACTCTAAACGCAACGCCCGGTCTGGCTTTTGTCAGGCCGGGCGTTTGCCGCTTTCAGACCTCACGGGTTTCACCGTGGGGCAGTAACAGGTAACAAGACATGGCAAAAGAATATAGCCGTACCCAACGCATCGGCGATCAGATGCAGCGTGAGCTGGCACAACTGATCCGTCGTGAAGTCAAAGACCCGCGCGTCGGCCTGGTCACCATTACCGCAGTGGAAGTCAGCCGTGACGTCGGTCACGCCAAGATCTTCATCACCGTGATGGGGCAGGACAGCGCCGAAGAAATCGCACAAAGCATCAAGGTGCTCAACTCCGCCGCCGGTTTCCTGCGCATGCAGCTGGCTCGCGAGATGAAGCTGCGCAGCGTTCCACAGTTGCACTTCCACTACGACGAAAGCGTCGTGCGTGGTGCGCATCTGTCGGCATTGATCGAGCGCGCAGTGGCTGAAGACAATCAGCATCCGGTTGCGGCAGAAGCCGAAGACACCAAGGAGTAATCGGTGGCTCAGGTCAAACGTATCCGTCGTAACGTCAGCGGCATTATCCTTCTCGACAAGCCGCTGGGGTTCACCTCCAACGCGGCCTTGCAGAAGGTTCGCTGGTTGCTGAACGCCGAAAAGGCCGGTCATACCGGCAGTCTCGATCCCTTGGCCACCGGCGTGTTGCCGCTGTGCTTCGGCGAAGCCACCAAGTTCTCGCAATACCTGCTCGACTCCGACAAGGGTTATGAAACCCTGGCGCAACTGGGCAAGACCACCACCACGGCGGATGCCGAAGGTGAAGTTTTGCAGGAGCGCCCGGTGACCGTTGGTCGCCCCGATGTCGAGGCGGTACTGCCGAAATTTCGTGGGCAAATCAGTCAGATACCGCCGATGTACTCGGCGCTCAAGCGTGATGGCCAGCCGCTGTACAAGCTGGCGCGTGCAGGCGAAGTAGTGGAGCGCGAACCGCGTTCTGTTACTATTACGCGCTTGGAATTGCTGGCCTTCGAAGGTGATACTGCGCGGCTGGCGGTGGATTGCACTAAAGGCACCTATATCCGCACCCTGGTGGAGGATATCGGTGAGCAACTCGGTTGTGGTGCTTACGTTGCAGAACTGCGACGTACCCAGGCCGGGCCATTCACCTTGGCGCAGACGGTTACCCTCGAAGAGCTGGAAGCGGTACATGCCGAAGGCGGCAACGAAGCGGTCGATCGCTTCCTGATGCCATCGGACAGCGGCCTGCTGGATTGGCCACTGTTGCAGTTCTCGGAAGCGAGTGCGTTCTACTGGCTCAACGGCCAGCCGGTACGTGCCCCGGATGCTCCGAAGTTCGGCATGGTGCGGGTACAGGATCACAATGGTCGCTTCATCGGTATCGGTGAAGTGAGCGAAGACGGGCGCATCGCGCCGCGTCGACTGATTCGGTCAGAATGACCGGAAACCAGCTTGTGACAAAGCAGGCTGGCGAGGGTGGCTGTCAACAGGCACGGTCACTACTCATTTTTAGATACAGGGATTTGTCCCTGGCCTGTTGAAACTGTTTTTCTGAAACAGTTTCCTGATAAAAGGATTGCCTCATGGCTCTCGACGTTCAAGAAAAAGCTCAAATCGTAACTGACTACCAGCAAGCTGTTGGTGACACCGGTTCGCCAGAAGTGCAAGTTGCACTGCTGACCGCCAACATCAACAAGCTGCAAGGTCACTTCAAGGCCAACGGTAAAGACCACCACTCCCGTCGTGGTCTGATCCGCATGGTTAACCAGCGTCGTAAGCTGCTGGACTACCTGAAAGGCAAGGATCTGGGTCGCTATCAGACTCTGATCGGTCGCCTGGGTCTGCGTCGCTAATAAGCGATTGCGCTAGAGGTTGGTTGTCTGTCGTGCACCAGTGGGTTTCCCGCCGGTGCATGGCAGGCTCCCAGCCTCAAGTTTTATCTGGATACCTGCTTTGCCTGAGTAACACCTGGACAAACCAGTCGGGCCGATTCCCGGCGTTGCCCAAGAATTTCGCAAGAAACCAGTTCCCCCAAGAGCCACAAAGAAGGTAGGACACCGTGAACCCGGTAATCAAAAAATTCCAGTTCGGTCAGTCGACCGTTACCCTCGAGACTGGCCGTATCGCCCGTCAGGCCTCCGGCGCAGTATTGGTCACCGTTGACGACGACGTCAGCGTATTGGTGACCGTAGTCGGTGCAAAACAAGCCGATCCAGGCAAGGGCTTCTTCCCTCTGTCTGTTCACTACCAGGAAAAGACTTACGCTGCCGGTAAGATCCCTGGCGGTTTCTTCAAGCGCGAAGGCCGTCCTTCCGAGAAAGAAACCCTGACTTCCCGACTGATCGACCGTCCGATCCGTCCGCTGTTCCCGGAAGGCTTCATGAACGAAGTGCAGGTTGTCTGCACCGTCGTTTCCACCAGCAAGAAGACCGATCCGGACATCGCTGCGATGATCGGTACCTCGGCTGCCCTGGCGATCTCCGGCATTCCTTTCGATGGCCCGATCGGCGCTGCCCGCGTTGCGTTCCACGAAAGCACCGGCTACCTGCTGAACCCGACTTACGAGCAACAGGCTGCTTCGAGCCTGGACATGGTCGTTGCCGGTACTTCGGACGCTGTGCTGATGGTTGAATCGGAAGCCAAAGAGCTGACCGAAGACCAGATGCTGGGCGCGGTACTGTTTGCTCACGACGAGTTCCAGGTTGTGATCAACGCTGTTAAAGAACTGGCTGCCGAAGCTGCCAAGCCAACCTGGACCTGGGCTCCTGCGCCAGAAGCCACCGAACTGCTGGGCGCTATTCGTGCCGAGTTCGGCGAAGCGATCTCCCAGGCCTACACCATCACCGTCAAGGCCGACCGCTACGCTCGCCTGGGCGAGTTGAAGGACCAGGTCGTTGCCAAGCTGTCCGGTGAAGACGGCCAGCCTTCTTCCAGCGAAGTCAAAGCCGCTTTCGGCGAAATCGAATACCGCACCGTTCGCGAAAACATCGTTAACGGCAAGCCACGTATCGACGGGCGCGACACCAAGACTGTACGTCCGCTGAACATCGAAGTCGGTGTTCTGCCGAAGACTCACGGTTCGGCCCTGTTCACCCGTGGTGAAACCCAGGCCCTGGTAGTCGCGACTCTGGGCACCGCCCGTGACGCACAGCTGCTGGACACCCTGGAAGGCGAGAAAAAAGACCCGTTCATGCTGCACTACAACTTCCCTCCGTTCTCGGTGGGCGAGTGTGGTCGCATGGGTGGCGCTGGTCGTCGTGAAATCGGTCACGGCCGTCTGGCCCGTCGTTCGGTTTCGGCCATGCTGCCTGCCGCTGACGTGTTCCCGTACACCATCCGCGTGGTTTCGGAAATCACCGAATCCAACGGTTCGAGCTCGATGGCTTCCGTTTGCGGCGCTTCCCTGGCCCTGATGGACGCTGGTGTGCCGATGAAGGCGCCGGTTGCCGGTATCGCCATGGGTCTGGTTAAAGAAGGCGAGAAATTCGCCGTCCTGACCGACATCCTGGGTGACGAAGACCACCTGGGCGACATGGACTTCAAGGTAGCCGGTACCGCCAAAGGCGTCACCGCGCTGCAGATGGACATCAAGATCAAGGGCATCACCGAAGAAATCATGGAGATCGCTCTGGGCCAAGCCCTGGAAGCGCGCCTGAACATCCTCGGCCAGATGAACCAGATCATTGGCCAGTCGCGTACCGAACTGTCGGCCAACGCTCCGACCATGATCGCGATGAAGATCGATACCGACAAGATCCGTGACGTTATCGGTAAAGGCGGCGCGACCATTCGTGCGATCTGCGAAGAGACCAAGGCTTCGATCGACATCGAAGACGACGGCTCGATCAAGATCTTCGGCGAAACCAAGGAAGCGGCAGAAGCTGCTCGTCAGCGCGTTCTGGGCATCACCGCTGAAGCCGAAATCGGCAAGATCTACGTGGGCAAGGTTGAACGCATCGTCGACTTCGGCGCATTCGTCAACATCCTGCCAGGCAAGGACGGTCTGGTTCACATCTCCATGCTGAGCGACGCTCGCGTCGAGAAAGTGACCGACATCCTGAAAGAAGGCCAGGAAGTGGAAGTGCTGGTACTGGACGTGGACAACCGCGGCCGTATCAAGCTGTCCATCAAAGACGTGGCAGCAGCCAAGGCTTCGGGCGTTTAATCGCGCCTCACGCCTGACCGCTTCAACGTTGTAAAAAATGCCCCGCCGTGAAAACGAAGGGGCATTTTTTTGTCTGTAGGAAATTGAGACGTTCCAGAAGTTGCCTGCCCCTGAAGTCAGTGCTAGGTTTAGCCCACCGCCCGTGTAGCTCAGCCGGTAGAGCAGCGCACTCGTAACGCGAAGGTCGCAGGTTCGATTCCTGTCTCGGGCACCAGCAAGACTTGTTTTCAGATGATCCCGAATGGTTCTGAAGGCCAGACAAACCGCGCTTCATACGGTTTTTTTGCGTCAGAGAGATCCTTGATGATCCATATCCATCTTCCATTCCCCAGATCAACGAGAACGTCATGACAATAAAAGAATTGACCCAAGAAGCCAGACACGAAGAAGCACTGAAAAAGTACGTGCTGGATGTGCCGGATCTGATGGAAGAGATCAAGGACCTGAGTGCCGATGATCAGAAGGACCAGATTCAGTGGGCGTTTGAGGATGAAGCCGAAGCCCAGGGCTTGCAGCCGTGGGAGTTGAGCCTCAAATACACCTCGACACCAGAAGAGTACGAGACAGAACGCCTGAAGCTGCATAAAGAAGCGGCCGAGGTGCTAGGTGTCGAGTGGGAAGAGTACTGCGAGATGAACAATCTGGTGGTTTGAACAAAAACGCCAGCCTCAATGGGGCTGGCGTTTTTCATTGCACAAGAGCGATCAGATGCTCAGGCGCATCGAAAGGTCTACAGCCTTCACATCCTTGGTCATCGCGCCAATCGAAATGTAATCCACCCCGGTCCGGGCAATCGGTAGCAACGTACTTTCGTTGATCCCGCCGCTGGCCTCCAGTTTGGCCTTGCCGGCATTCAGGCGCACGGCTTCGCGCATATCGTCCAGGCTCAGTTCGTCGAGCATGATGATGTCGGCACCGGCCGTCAGCGCTTCTTTCAGTTCATCCAGGCTTTCCACTTCAATCTCGACCGGTTTTCCCGGGGCAATCTTGTGCGCGGCGGCGATGGCCTGGGCGATGCCGCCGCTGGCGGCGATGTGGTTTTCCTTGATCAGGAAGGCGTCATACAGGCCGATGCGGTGGTTATGGCAACCGCCGCAGGTCACGGCGTACTTTTGCGCCAGGCGCAGCCCCGGTAGCGTTTTACGAGTGTCGAGCAGTTTGACCTGAGTCTCGGCCACGAAGTCCGCCAGGTATTGCGCGCGGGTCGCCACGCCGGAGAGCAATTGCAGGAAGTTCAGGGCGCTGCGTTCGCCAGTCAGCAGTGAGCGTGCAGGGCCTTCGAGGTGGAACAGCACCTGGTTGGGCGTCACCCGTTCACCGTCGGCAACCTGCCAGTGCACCGCCACCCGTGGATCCAGTTGCCGAAACACGGCATCTACCCAGGCGGTGCCGCTGATGACGGCCGCGTCGCGGGTAATGATGGTGGCTTTGGCCAGGCGTTCAGCCGGGATCAACTGCGCGGTGATGTCGCCGCTGCCGATGTCTTCGCGCAACGCACGGCGCACGTTGGCTTCGATTTCGGCGGTCAGATCGGCGAGACGTAGATTCGGCATAACGGACTCCACAAACAAAGTGGCTCGATTATAGGGCCATGGCAGCGACCAACCCAAGGCATCAGCGCGTTACATTGGTGCTGGCGCCTGCATTTGGTCGAATCCCTGTCGTTGTCGGCGTAGGCCGTCGATTCCGAACAAACGCCAGTTTGAGATCGGCAACCTCCAGCGCCTCAATCGCGGCAAGTGATCGCGCCCCGGGGGATTATCACGGCATACTGTGTCAACTCAGTCGATGTCGAAGGAATATGTATGCAGTTGGACCCCGCGAGCGGTTGGATTCAGGGTGTGCATGTCTGCCCCTCACCCAACTTCAATGCGCGCCCCACAGGCGAAATTTCCCTGCTGGTGATCCACAACATCAGCCTGCCACCGGCGCAGTTCGCCACCGGTAAGGTGCAGGAGTTTTTCCAGAATCGTCTGGATGTCACCGAACATCCCTATTTTGAAGGGATCGCGGATTTGCGGGTGTCCGCGCACTTTCTGATTGAGCGTGACGGTACCGTCACCCAGTTCGTTTCATGCCTTGAGCGTGCTTGGCATGCGGGTGTTTCGAGCTTCGAGGGACGGGAAACCTGTAACGATTTTTCCGTGGGCATCGAACTGGAAGGCACGGATGATCAGCCGTTCGCCGACGCGCAATACAGCGCGTTGACAGCCCTGACCCGCCAGTTGCAGCAGGCGTTCACGGCAATCACCACAGAGCGCATCTGCGGGCACAGCGACATTGCACCGGGGCGCAAAACCGATCCAGGGCCGGCGTTCGACTGGGCACGCTATCGTGCCGCCCTGGCACAAGAGGAAGGACGATGAGTTTTCTGGTGTTGCTGTTGGCGGTGTGGATCGAGAAGTTCTCGGCCTTGCGTCATCGGGTTCAGCGTGACAGTGGCTGGACACAGGAGCTGAACAAGCTTGAGGCCAGCCCGCGACTTTCGGGCCGGCCCTGGCTGGTGTTGTCGGTACTGGTCTTGTTGCCGGTGGCGTTGCTGGGTTTGCTGCTGGTCATCATCGAGCCGGTGGCCTACGGGTTGCTGGCGTTGCCGATTCATTTGCTGGTGGTGATTTACAGCCTGGGGCGCGGTGATCTGCTGGGCGATCTCGGGCCGTTCCGCGATGCCTGGCGTCGGGAGGACCTGCAAGCAGCAGCCCATGTCGCCAAGCGCGATCTGGACATTTGCGCCGACAGTGGCGAGCAACTGCTGGAACAGGTCGAAGGGCATTTGCTGTGGGAGGCCTACCATAGTTTTTTTGCGGTGATTTTCTGGTACTTCCTGTTGGGTCCGGTCGCCGCGCTGAGCTATCGGTTGCTGGCGCTGGCCGAAGAACACGGAAAAAACCCGGCGGTGGTCGAACGCGCCGGGCAACTGCGTCACGCCTTCGACTGGGGGCCGGTGCGTCTGCTGGCGGCGAGCCTGGCATTGGTCGGCAATTTT
Source organism: Pseudomonas sp. P4_B3 (assembly GCF_056402295.1). NCBI lineage: Bacteria > Pseudomonadati > Pseudomonadota > Gammaproteobacteria > Pseudomonadales > Pseudomonadaceae > Pseudomonas > Pseudomonas sp. P4_B3. Next base: position 47,295 of record NZ_JBFUHR010000012.1, on the reverse strand, counting down.
GTCGCGGTCAGCCGGGTCATGCTGCATGAGCTGCTGAACTGGAACATCAGCGCCGCGCAATTGATCGTGAAAGTCGGGCTGGTGGCCGGTGAAATTCCGGCGCCGGTGGCTGGCGCAGAAGGTATCAACAACCTGGACCGCATCTGGGAACTGCTGCTGCGTGCCGCAGTGCTCTGGTATGCCGGGTTTGCGCTGTGGACGGTCCTGCCTTAGCGCTGTAGTCAGAAATCAGAGCAAGCTCCCTCGCCACAGGGCGATCACTTATCCGAAGTGCTTCGCCCTGTCGTTAACCTTAAGTTACAAAACCCCCTGCCGATTTAAGTTATACAGAGATAGCGCTGAATAGTGGCTATCTGCCGCCCGTCTGCGCCTGCCAATAAAAAAAATAAGAAATCGAAGGGAGACATCCAGTGAAGAGCTTGCTCTATCCCGCTGTCGCACTGATGAACCGCCTGAGCTTCGGCATGAAGTTCAGCCTGATCAGCGTACTGTTCCTGGTGCCGATGCTGGTGACCAACTTCTATCTGGTACGTGACTCCTACCGCGAGTTCCAGGGCACTCGCATCGAACTGCAAAGTCTCGACCTGTTGGGCAGCAGCCTGACGTTGCGGCGCGATCTGGAAACCCTGAACAACCTGGTGCAGATCGATGTCAGCCTCGGCCAGTCCGGCAAGGCCAGCAATGTCGAATCGAAAATCAGCGCCCTTGAGCAGAATATTCTGACTCGCCTGCAAGGGCTGACGGCAATGACCAGCGACCCGGAGCAGGTCGCGGTGTTTGATGGCAAACGCGATGAAATGATCGCCGCGTTCAAGGCCCAGCAAACGGAAAACTCCCTGCAAAGCAAAAGTGCCCTGATTGGCAAACTGGTCGGCAGCGCGCAGATTTTCAGCCAGCTCATCACCAGCCAGGCCGGCCTCAGTCGCGACAATCAGAGCGACATGCGCCAGTTGAGCGAGCTGGTCACCCTCGTCACGCCACGTGTCACCCAGATCCTGGGCGAAGGTCGGGCAATGGGTTCCTATTCGTTGGGGCAGGGTTTCATCAACTCGGCTTCGAGTACCCGTTTCGATGAATTGCTGGCGCAGATTGAAAAGCTCCAGGCCGAGTATGGCCTGAAACTGCAGGATGCCCTGGGTTCCAGCAAAGCCGCACGCGATACCTTGGCCGCTCAGGCCGATAGCAGCCGGGCATCCTTGAAGAAAGCCAGCGAGCTGTTTGAAGAACAAGTGGTCATGGCCGATACCCTCGACGCGCCGTGGCAGGGCTTTTACGATCAGGTCAGCGCCCTGATGGACCAGACCTACCAACTCAACGAGGCGACCCTGAAGTATATGGGCCCGCAGTTGCAGCAACGCCTGGGCCAGAACCGTACGCACATGGTCTTGCAGGCCGTGGCGTTGTCAGTCGTATTTGTATTGATCTTTTATCTCTACGGCGCTTTCTATGTCTCGACCCGCACCACGCTCAAGCGCCTGGGGGCGGTGATGGACAAGGTGGCGGCCGGCGACATGACCGTGACCTTCAGCGCCCACAGCCGCGATGAACTGGGGGAGCTGGGCGAGGTGTTCAACGGCACGGTGAAAAAAATCCATGACCTGATCGAGCGGGTGGGGCAGACCGTCAGCGAAGTCGAGCGTCAGGCCGGGCAAGTGGAAAATGTTTCCGCGCAAAGCAACCAGGCCGTCGCCGGGCAGCGCACGCAAATCGAGCAAGTGGCCGCGGCGATGAACCAGATGTCGGCCACTTCCCAGGAGGTCGCGCGCAGTGCCGCCGCGGCGGTGAGCAGTGCCCACAGTGTCAACGACGAAACCATCAGTGGTCGCGGCTTGGTGGAGTCGCAGCAAGGCAGCATTGCCGCGCTGGCCAGCGAGATCGATCAATCGGTGCGGGTGATCAATCAACTGGCCAACGACAGCCAGTCCATCAGCCGCGTGCTCGACGTGATCAAGAGCATCGCCGAGCAGACCAACCTGCTGGCGCTCAATGCCGCCATCGAGGCCGCACGGGCCGGTGAGCAGGGCCGTGGTTTCGCCGTGGTAGCCGATGAAGTCCGGACCCTGGCCAAACGGACCCAGCAATCGACCGAAGAAATCGAGCAGATGATCGCCAGGCTTCATGGCGGTGTCGGCGCGGCGGTCAAGGCCATGGGCACCAGCCATGAAATGGCCAACGGCACGGTGGGGCAGTCGGAGAAGGTCCAGCGGGCGCTGGAAAACATCCTGGGCGCGGTCGGCATGATCGTCGACCAGAACCAGCAGATTGCCGCCGCCGTGGAGCAACAAACCGCCGTAGCCCACGACATCGACCAGAACATCGTCGAGATCAATCGCGCCGGCGAGCGTACCGCTGAAGGTGCACATCAGACCGAAGATGCCAGCCGGGCGTTGTCGGCCCAGGTCGTGGAGTTGAAACAGTTGATCAGTGCATTCCGGGTCTGAAAGACTGCTCGGGAACCCTGTGTGCGAGCTTGCTCCGGGCGGCGATCCCGCTCCCACGTTTTGGTGTACTGTCGGAAAGTTTCGTAATACTTTTTCCTTTTCCAGGTGAGAATGCTCCTGATTCTTTCCGCGCGCTGGATTTTGGATGTCAATCAAGGAAGAGTGACGCGGCTTACTTCATGGAGGAACTTGGTTATGTCTGTTGCAACATCAGGAGTCCAGGGACGCTGTGCGCATTGTCAGCGCACATTGCGGCTTCAACCCTGGCAGCTCAACGCCATTGCGATCAATGAGGCGTTTGCCTGTGCCCACTGCCAGAAACACGTTCAGTTACGTTGTCCGGAACAGTTCAGGCGCTTCAAGTCGCTCGACTCTTTTTCGCTGTTGCGCGCCAGCTTGCGGGTGATGGTCTGCACTGCTTTGCTGGTGGCGTTGGTGATGGAGTGGGTGGGAATGCTCAGCGTCATCGAACAGCTGAATGCTTCGCTGATCGTCATATTCGTGTACTTCGCGGTGATCCGTTATTTCCGCCGGCGCCAGCACCTGACGCTGATCCTGGAAGCCGCAAGGGCTCACGTCGACTGATTACCAGCCGAATACTTCGCAGCTGTTGGCGGTGCTGGCAGCCGCTAGTCGTTGCGGGCTGATCGCCATCCATTGCGCCAGTGCCGTGCAGATCGCCGGCAAGTGTGCCGGACTGTTGCGCTGGCCGGGGAACATGGCTGGGGCCATGTCCGGCGAGTCGGTTTCCAGCACCACCGAATCCAGCGGCAGTTCGCCGAGCACGCGGTGCATGCGCAGCGCCTGCGGCCAGGTCGGGGCACCACCAAGGCCGAGCTTGAAACCGAGCTTGATGTATTCCCGCGCTTCTTCCTTGCTACCTGCGAAGGCGTGGATGATGCCGGCCCGTTTCAAGCGAAACCGTTTGAGCGTGGCAATCACCGCCGCATGGCTACGCCGCACATGGATCAATGCCGGAAGATTGAAATCCACCGCCAGTTGCAATTGCGCCTCGAACAATGCCTGCTGGCGGTCGCGGTCCAGGGTTTCGATGAAGTAGTCCAGGCCGATCTCGCCCACCGCACACAATTGCCGATGGCCAGCCAGACGGGTCAGCCAGTCACTGAGTTCGCTCAGGTGTTGCGGTCGATGATCGTCCAGGTACACCGGGTGCAATCCGAACGCGGCGTGCAGGTCGGGATCACTCTGCACCAGCTCCCAGACCCGCTGCCAATTGGCCTGATAAACCCCCAGCACCACGATCCGCCGCACCCCCAGGGCGCGGCTTTCGGCCAGCAGCGCCTGACGGTCGGCGTCGAAGTCCGGAAAATCCAGATGGGTGTGGGTGTCGATCAGCTCCACGGTTCAATCCTGGCGAATACGCTGCTTGAACGTGCGCGGGATGGCTTGCACGCCGGGCCGGTAATCCGACTGCTCGATGGCTGCCAGGGCCAGCGCGAGGACCTTGTCTGCGATCAGCTGATGTTGCTGGGCCATGGCGTTGACCGGCAGTGGCAGGAAGTCCAGTAACTGGGTATCGCCGAACGTGCCGAGGCGTAGCGGGCGGTTTCTCAGCGGGAAGTCGTGCAGCGCATCGAACACGCCCTGAAGCAGCACGTAGGAGGTGGTCACCAGGGCATCGGGTAAATGGCCCAGGCGCTGCAGCAACTCGTCCATCAATTGTTTGCCGCACTCGCGACTGAAGGATTCGCCTTCTTCGATCAGCACTTCCCCGTTGAACCCGACGAGGGCCTCTTTGAAGCCAGCGGCACGTTCCCGGCTGATGCTCAGCTCTGGGCGGGCGCCGATCAGCGCGATGTGCCTGGGCAGCGGTTCCAGCAGGCTGCGGGTCAGTTGCAGGCTGGCCTCGCGGTCGTCGCTGATCACCGAACAGAAATGCTCGGGCTCCATGACCCGGTCGATGGCGATGATCGGAAGGCCCTTGGCCTGCAATTGGCGATAGCTGTCGTCGCCGGTCGGCAGGCAACTGGCAACGATCAGTGCGTCGCAGCGCCGGGCGCGGAACAGTTGCAGCAATTGCCGTTCGCTGTCCGGTGCATCGTCGGAACTGGCGATCAGCAACTGATAGCCCCGGGCTCGCGCACCTTGTTCCAGCAATTTGGCGATTCGCGCGTAACTGGGGTTTTCCAGATCCGGCAGAATGAACCCCAATGTGCGCGTGTGTCGGCTGCGCAAGCCAGCGGCCTGTGGGTTAGGCGTGAAGCCATGCAGTTCGACGACTGCGCGCACGCGTTCGACGGTGGCGCTGCTGATGCGCTGTTGTTCGGCCTTGCCATTGATGACATAGCTGGCGGTGGTGACGGACACACCGGCCAACTGGGCGATATCACTGAGTTTCAACCCGCTGTTTCCTTGTTTTTTCGAGATTGCCTCGACATTTTCGTCAATCCTAACCGATTAAGGCAGGCGACCATTGTCGCAACGCATCCGACAAGTTGAGCTTCAAGGATGGGACATTATCGAGTAACGTGCCATTCATTCTAGATTAAACGTTTCAGCAAGCGTATTTTCTACGTTAGAGGCGCCTTTGGCCGGTTCTGCCGTGAAACCGCCAAAATGACGACCAAGCGTCTGAGCTGGCTCATTCAAAACAATACCTGGCGTCCCAAGGCGCCAAAAAGGAGAACACATGCTCGAGCTCACTGTAGAGCAGATTTCCATGGGCCAGTCGGCTGTGGATAAATCCGCAGCGCTGCAATTGCTGGCCCGGCATCTGGTCGCCGACGGCCTGGTTGCCGAGGGCTATCTCGCCGGTTTGCAGGCGCGGGAGGCCCAAGGCTCGACCTTTCTCGGTCAAGGTATTGCCATCCCCCACGGTACGCCCGAAACCCGCGACCTGGTGTTCACCACCGGTGTGCGCCTGATGCAGTTCCCCGATGGCGTGGACTGGGGCGATGGTCATATCGTTTACCTGGCGATCGGTATCGCCGCCAAATCCGATGAACACCTGCGCCTGTTGCAATTGCTGACCCGCGCCCTCGGCGAGACGGATCTGGGCCAGGCCCTGCGTCGCGCCGGTTCCGCCGAAGCATTGCTGAAGTTGCTGCAAGGCGCGCCGCAGGAGCTGGCGCTGGATGCGCAGATGATCGGCCTGGGTGTGGCGGCCGAAGATTTCGAAGAGCTGGTCTGGCGCGGCGCACGTCTGTTGCGGCAGGCCGACTGCGTGAGCAACGGTTTCTCCGCCGTGCTGCAGCAGGTTGAAGCGCTGCCCCTGGGCGATGGCCTGTGGTGGTTGCACAGCGAGCAAACGGTGAAGCGCCCTGGCCTTGCCTTCGTCACCCCGGACAAACCGCTGCGCTATCTCGGCCAGCCACTCAATGGACTGTTCTGCCTGGCCAGCCTTGGTGAGGCCCATCAAGCGCTGCTCGAACGCCTGTGCGCGTTGTTGATCGAAGGGCGTGGCCATGAGTTGGGACGCGCCACCAGCAGCCGCAAAGTCCTCGAAGTGCTCGGTGGTGAAGTGCCCGCCGACTGGCCCAGCGCGCGAATTGCATTGGCCAACGCCCACGGTTTGCATGCGCGGCCGGCGAAAATCCTCGCGCAACTGGCAAAGAGTTTTGAAGGTGACATCCGCGTGCGCATTGTCGATGGTCACGACAGCGCGGTGTCGGTAAAGAGTTTGAGCAAGTTGCTCAGCCTCGGCGCCCGTCGGGGACAGGTTCTGGAAATCATTGCCGAACCGGGCATCGCGGCTGATGCGTTGCCGGCCTTGTTGGCCGCCATCGAAGAAGGCCTCGGTGAGGAAGTCGAGCCGCTGCCGCCAGTAAGCCAGGCACGCGAAGTCGTTGCCGATATGGCCGAAGTGGTCCTCGCCCCGGTGTCAGGCAGCGTGGTCCAGGCGATTGCCGCCGCCCCGGGGATTGCCATCGGCCCGGCGCATATTCAAGTGCTGCAAACCATCGATTACCCGTTGCGCGGCGAGTCCGCCGGCATCGAGCGTGAGCGTCTCCAGCACGCCCTGGCGCAGGTGCGTCGTGACATTCAGGGCCTGATCGAGCGCAGCAAGAGCAAAGCCATCCGCGAAATCTTCATCACCCACCAAGAGATGCTCGACGACCCGGAACTGACCGATGAGGTCGATGCGCGCCTCAAGCAGGGCGAAAGCGCCCAGGCGGCGTGGATGGCTGTGATTGAGGCGGCGGCCCGGCAGCAGGAAGCGTTGCAGGATGCCTTGCTGGCCGAGCGCGCAGCCGACTTGCGCGACATCGGGCGCCGGGTGCTGATGCAGCTCAGTGGCATCGAAACCCCGAGCGAACCAGATCAACCGTACATTCTGGTGATGGACGAGGTTGGCCCGTCCGACGTCGCGCGTCTGGATCCGGCTCGCGTGGCCGGGATTCTCACCGCCCGGGGTGGCGCTACGGCGCACAGTGCGATTGTTGCCCGGGCCTTGGGCATTCCGGCACTGGTCGGCGCCGGCCCCGGCGTGTTGCTGCTGGCGCCGGGTACGCCATTGCTGCTCGATGGCCAGCGGGGTCGCCTGCATGTGGACGCCGACGCGGCGACCTTGCAGCGCGCCACCGCCGAGCGCGATACCCGCGAGCAACGCTTGAAGGCGGCTGCTGAACGGCGCCATCAACCGGCGCTGACCACCGATGGCCACGCCGTAGAAGTGTTCGCCAACATTGGTGAAAGCGCTGGCGTGACCGGCGCGGTGGAGCAGGGCGCCGAAGGCATTGGCCTGTTGCGCACCGAACTGATTTTCATGGCCCACTCACAAGCGCCCGACGAAGCGACCCAGGAAGTCGAGTACCGCCGCGTCCTCGACGGTCTGGCCGGGCGGCCGCTGGTGGTGCGCACTCTCGATGTCGGTGGCGACAAACCGCTGCCGTACTGGCCGATTGCGAAGGAAGAAAACCCCTTCCTCGGCGTGCGTGGCATTCGCCTGACCTTGCAGCGCCCGCAGATCATGGAAGCGCAATTGCGCGCCTTGCTGCGGGCGGCCGACAACCGGCCGCTGCGGATCATGTTCCCGATGGTGGGCAGTGTTGACGAGTGGCGCCAGGCCCGTGACATGACCGAACGTCTGCGCCAGGAAATCCCGGTCGCCGACCTGCAACTGGGGATCATGATCGAAGTGCCATCGGCGGCATTGCTGGCGCCGGTGCTGGCCAAAGAGGTCGACTTTTTCAGTGTCGGTACCAACGACCTGACCCAATACACCCTGGCCATCGACCGTGGCCATCCGACGCTGTCGGCCCAGGCCGATGGTTTGCATCCGGCGGTGCTGCAACTGATCGACATCACCGTGCGCGCGGCCCATGCTCACGGTAAGTGGGTCGGTGTGTGCGGTGAGCTGGCGGCCGACCCGCTGGCGGTGCCGGTGCTGGTCGGCCTCGGGGTGGATGAACTCAGCGTCGGGGCACGCAGCATTGCCGAGGTCAAGGCGCGGATTCGCGAACTAGACTTCACTCAGACTCAAACCCTTGCCCGACAGGCCCTGGCCGTGGGCAGCGCCAATGAAGTGCGCGCATTAGTGGAGGCCCTGTAATGGCCCGGATACTTACCTTGACCCTTAACCCGGCGCTGGACCTGACCGTCCAGTTGCCGCGCCTTGAAGCCGGCCAGGTCAACCGCAGCGAGGTGATGCACACCCACGCCGCCGGTAAAGGCGTGAACGTGGCGCAAGTGTTGGCGGACCTCGGTCACCAGCTGACTGTCAGTGGCTTTCTCGGTGAGGACAACCTGCAAGCGTTCGAAACATTGTTCGCCAACCGCGGTTTTGTCGATGCCTTCATCCGCGTTCCGGGTGAAACCCGCAGCAATATCAAACTGGCGGAAAGCGACGGCCGCATCACCGACATCAACGGGCCGGGGCCGCAGGTCAGCGAAGCGGCGCAGCAGGCCTTGATGGATCGACTGGAGCAGATTGCCCCGGGCCATGATGCGGTGGTGGTTGCCGGCAGTTTGCCGTTGGGCGTCAGTGCGCAGTGGTTGCAGGCGTTGATTTTGCGCTTGAAGAAGTTGGGCTTGAACGTCGCCCTCGACACCAGCGGCGAGGCGTTGCGTGCAGCGCTGAAAGCGGGACCGTGGCTCATCAAACCCAACACTGAAGAGCTGGCCGAAGTATTGGATTGCGAGGTCGTCTCGGTCAGTGCCCAGGCCTTGGCGGCGGAGCGCTTGCACGCCCAGGGCATCGAGCATGTGGTGATTTCCCATGGTGCCGAGGGTGTGAACTGGTTCAGCGTCGGTTCGGCACTGCATGCCACTCCGCCCAGGGTCAGTGTCGCCAGTACGGTGGGCGCGGGCGACTCATTGCTGGCGGGGATGCTCCACGGTTTGCTCAGTGCCGATACGCCGGAGCAGACCTTGCGCACCGCCACGGCGATTGCCGCGATGGCAGTGACCCAGATCGGATTCGGCATTGGCGATGCAGCGCAACTGGCGCAGCTCGAACAGGGTGTGCGCGTGCGTCCCCTGACAGAACAATAAGAGGGTTTGTCATGAAGTTAGCCATCGTTACGGCCTGCCCGAACGGCATGGTCACCAGTGTGCTGTGTGCCCGGTTGCTCGATGCCGCGGCCCAGCGTCAGGGCTGGAGCACCAGTGTCGAAATCACCGATACCGCGCATCCCGAAAAGCAACTGTCGGCGGCCACCCTCGACGCGGCCGAGTGGGTGCTGCTGGTGACCAGCGCACCAGTGGACATGTCGCGGTTTGTTGGCAAGCGAGTGTTCCAGAGCACCCCGGCCCAGGCCCTGCAAGACGTGGAAGCCGTGCTGCGGCGTGGAGCGCAGGAAGCACAGGTTTACGCCGCTGACGAAGCCGTCGTCGAACCTGTGACGGTACCTCAAAACACGCCGCGACTGGTGGCCGTCACCGCGTGCCCGACCGGCGTCGCTCATACGTTCATGGCCGCTGAGGCCTTGCAGCAAGCGGCCAAACGCCTGGGCTATGACCTGCAGGTGGAAACCCAGGGCTCGGTCGGTGCGCGCAATCCACTGAGCGCAGTGGCGATTGCCGAGGCCGATGTGGTGTTGCTGGCGGCCGATATCGAAGTCGCCACCGAGCGCTTTGCCGGCAAGAAAATCTATCGCTGTGGCACCGGCATTGCCCTCAAGCAAGCCGAAGCGACTTTGAAAAAGGCCTTGGCCGAAGGCCGGCAGGAAAGCGCATCAGGCGCTGCCAAAACAACGGTCAAACAGGAGAAAACCGGTGTCTATAAACACCTGCTGACCGGCGTGTCGTTCATGTTGCCGATGGTGGTGGCCGGCGGCTTGATGATCGCCTTGTCGTTCGTGTTCGGCATCACCGCATTCAAGGAGCAGGGCACGCTGGCGGCGGCGTTGATGCAGATCGGTGGCGACACTGCATTCAAGCTGATGGTGCCGCTGCTGGCAGGCTATATCGCCTATTCCATCGCCGACCGTCCGGGCCTCGCGCCGGGGATGATCGGCGGTCTGTTGGCGAGCACTTTGGGCGCAGGTTTCATCGGCGGGATCATTGCCGGTTTCCTCGCCGGTTATGCGGCCAGGGCGATCAATAAATATGCGCGTTTGCCGCAGAGCCTTGAGGCGCTGAAACCGATCCTGATCATCCCGTTGGTGGCGAGTCTGTTCACCGGCCTGGTGATGATCTACGTGGTCGGCAAACCTGTGGCCGGCATGCTCGCCGGCCTCACGCATTTCCTCGACAGCATGGGCACCACCAACGCGATCCTGCTGGGTGTGTTGCTGGGCGGCATGATGTGCGTCGACCTCGGCGGGCCGATCAACAAGGCGGCCTATGCGTTCTCGGTGGGGTTGCTGGCGTCGCAGAGTTACGCGCCGATGGCGGCGACCATGGCCGCCGGCATGGTGCCGCCGATTGGCCTGGGCATCGCCACGTTCATTGCCCGGCGCAAGTTCGCCCAGGCCGAACGCGAGGCCGGTAAAGCGGCGCTGGTGCTGGGGCTGTGCTTCATTTCCGAAGGGGCGATTCCGTTTGCCGCGAAAGATCCGTTGCGGGTGATTCCGGCGAGCATCGCCGGCGGTGCGTTGACTGGTGCGCTGTCGATGTATTTCGGCTGCAAACTGATGGCGCCCCACGGTGGGTTGTTCGTGCTGGCGATCCCGAATGCGATCAACCATGCGCTGCTTTACTTGTTGGCGATTGTGGCAGGGAGTCTGTTGACGGCGGTGGCGTATGCGCTGGTCAAGCGGCCGGAGACGGTGGAGTTGGCGGTAGAACCCGTCACCGCCTGACACCTGTCCCCTGTGGTGTTGGCGGGATCTGTGTCATGCCAGGGTCAAAGGTCCATGCTTTAGTTTTTCCTTTTTCAAGGAGAACACCATGAGCGATTTCAACCTCGGGCGCCGTCGTGTCATGCAAGCGGTCGGCGCCGGATTGTTGTTGCCAGGGCTGGCGCCGGCGGTGATTGCTTCGGTCAAGGACCGGCCGCAACTCACCGACGGCGTGCAGTCCGGCGACCTGCTGGGCGACCGGGCGATCATCTGGAGCCGCTGCGATCGCCCCGCGCGGATGGTGGTGGAGTGGGACACCCGCAGCCTGTTTTCCAACCCTCGACGTTTCGTCTCGCCCCTGGCCGATGCGCGCACCGATTTCACCGCTCGGGTCGAACTCAGCGGGCTGCCCGCCGACCAGGCGATTTTCTATCGCGTGCAGTTTGAGGACGCCCAGAGCGGCGTTGCCAGCGAGCCCTGGTTCGGTCACTTGCGCAGCGTGCCGCAGACCCGGCGCGACCTCCGTTTTGTCTGGAGCGGCGACTCCGCCGGCCAGGGCTTCGGCATCAACCCGGACTTTGGCGGCATGCGCATCTACGAGGCGATGCGCCGGCGGCTGCCGGACTTCTTTATCCACAGCGGCGACATCATTTACGCCGATATCCCGATCCGGGCGCAGCTCACCACAGAAGGCGGCCGGGTATGGCGCAACATCACCACCGAGGCCAAGAGCAAAGGCGCCGAGACCCTCGATGAGTACCGTGGTAATTACCGCTACAACCTGATGGACGAAAACATCCGTCGCTTCAACGCCGAGGTCCCGCAGATCTGGCAGTGGGACGACCACGAAGTGGTGGACAACTGGTCGCCCGGCAAGCAGCTGGGTGCGCGTTACCAGAGCAAAGATATCCACAGTCTGGTGGACCGCGCACGCCAGGCCTGGCTCGAATACGCGCCGATGCGCTGGCAGAGCGCCGATGGCGGCGGGCGGATCTATCGCAAGCTCGGTTACGGGCCCATGCTCGATGTGTTCGTGGTGGACATGCGCAGTTATCGCGGGGCCAATGACGACAATCTGGGCGAGGCCAAGCCATTCCTCGGTCGTGAGCAACTGGACTGGCTCAAGCGCGAAATGCAGGCCTCGAATGCGCAATGGAAAGTGATCGCCGCCGATATGCCCATCGGCCTCGGCGAAGGGGACGGCGAAGTCAGCCCCGGTGTCATGAGGTGGGACGCGGTGGCCAACGGTGACCCCGGCCCGGCCCAGGGCCGCGAACTGGAAATCGCCGAATTGCTCGGCTTTCTGCGGGCGCAGCAGGTGCGCAATTTCCTGTTCCTGACCGCGGATGTGCATTACTGCGCGGCCCATCATTACCACCCGGATCGGGCGGCGTTTCAGGATTTCGAACCGTTCTGGGAGTTCGTCGCCGGGCCTTTGAATGCCGGCAGCTACGGGCCGAATCCGCTGGATAAAACCTTTGGTCCTGAAGCGGTGTTCGAAAAGGCCCCACCGGCGCAGAACCTCTCGCCGTTTGCCGGGTTTCAGTTTTTTGGCGAGGTGAACATCGATGGGCAGAGCGGGGAGTTGAGCGTGGTGTTGCGCGATCTGGATGGTGTGTCGGTGTTTGAGCAGAAGTTGCAGCCGGTCTGATCGCTGGACACAAAGCCCCCGTGGGAGCGAGCTTGCTCGCGATGGCGGTCTGACAACCAACAGATTTGTTGAATGTAAAACAGTCATTGCGAGCAAGCTCGCTCCCACAGGGAATTCAGTGAATCAGTACACGTCGCGGCGGTAGCGGCCCTGTTCGATCAGGCGCTCCACTTCGGCGGCGCCCAACACCTCGTTGAGCACCTGGTCCACGCCTGAAGCCATGCCTTGAAGGCTGCCGCAGATGTAGATCACCGCACCGTCCGCCAGCCACTTCTTGAGCTCGGCTGCCGATTCGCGCAGGCGATCCTGTACGTAAACCTTTTCGGCCTGGTCGCGGGAAAACGCCAGGTCGAGGCGCGCCAGATCACCATTGATCAGCCACTCCTCCAGCTCCTTTCGGCACAGGTAATCGTGTTCGCGATTGCGCTCGCCAAACAGTAGCCAGTGACGTTGCTGACCGTCGGCAATCCGGGCCTTGAGGAGGCTGCGCAACCCGGCCAGCCCCGTGCCGTTGCCCAGCAGGATCATCGGCACCGGCTGCGCCGGCAGATGGAAACCGCTATTGCGCCGCACTCGCAGGCTGATGGAACTGCCTACGGGCGCGTGCTCGGTCAGCCAACCGGAGCCGACGCCGAGGTTGCCGTCGGCATGCACTTCCTGGCGCACGATCAATTCCAGCACGCCATCGGCCGGGATCGACGCAATGGAATACTCGCGCATGGCCAACGGCACGAGGGCCTCTGCCAACGCTTGGGCGTGCAGGCCGACCAGATGGGCGCGGTTCTCCGGCAACTGGCGGCTGGCCAGGGCCTGTTCGAGGGTTTCCTCCAGGCCGTTGAGTTGCACCCTGGTTTCACCGTGAATGCCCAGGCCGTCGAGGAAATGCTCGATGGCCCACGGGCAATTGCGCGGCAACACTTCCACCAGGTCGCCCGCCAGCCAGCTGCTGGTGGAAGGAGGCTTGAGGCCCAACAAGTACACCGGCGAGCCACTGCTGTCCGGGTTGAGCAGTTCACGACGCAGCAGGGTCCAGTTGTCGTAGTTGGGTGCTTGCCAGGTATCCACGGGGGCCTGACCGGTCAACAGGCCCAGTTGCTGTTGCCAGTGACGCAAGGCGTAAGGGTCACCGCTGTCGACCTCCACCGGGGCGAACAGGGTCTTTGCGCCATGTTCACCCAACCAGGCGTGCAGGCGTTTGGCGAAACCGCAGAAGTGTTGATACTGCCGGTCGCCCAACCCAAGGACGGCATAATTCAGGCGTCCCAGGCTCGGTGCCCGGCCCAGTACCTTGCGCTCGAAACCGCGGGCGCTGTCCGGTGCTTCGCCGTCGCCGAAGGTGCTGATGACGAACAAGGCATTGTTCGATTCATGCAAGTCCTGCTCGCTGACGTCCGCCAATGGTTGCACTTTTACCGGCAAGCCTGCGGCCTGCAATTGACCGGCGGTCTGCCATGCCAACTGCTCGGCAAAACCACTTTGGCTGGCGAAGCCGATCAGCCACGCCGGCGCATCGCTGGCGGTTTGCACGAGGTCTCTGCGCGCATCCTTGATCTGGCGTTTTTTGCGCCGACGATCCAGGTACAGCATCCAGCCGGTGACGAAGAACAGCGGCATGGTCAACGCGGTGAGGGTCAGGATGATGCGCCCGACGATGCCGAAGTAACTGCCGACGTGCAGCGCATAGATGCTGGTCAGCAGTTGCGCCTTGAGGCTCTTGTCGCTGTAGCGATCAACCCGTTTGACCACACCGGTGGCCGGGTCGAGGGTGATCTGGTTGAGGGCGCGGTCGTGAGGCGAAGTTTTCAGCAGGAAGTACACGGTCGCTGGTTGGCCGGCCACGGACGGCATGCGCACATTATAGGAACTGAGTTGCGGACCGGCCGCGCTGTAGATGCTGCTCCACATCGCCGCGTAATCGGCCGTCGGTGCCGGACCGCTTGGCGCAGGGCCGCGTCCGCCGCGAACGCGTTCGTTCTGCGGTGAGTCGGAGAGCAACCGGGTCAACCCCTTGTTGTACCACTCGTAGGACCAGGACAACCCGGTCAGCGCCGCCAGGAGGTAAAACACCAGGCACCAGGTGCCGGCCACCGAGTGCAGGTCCCAGTTGAAACTGCGACCCTTTTTCTTCCAGTCCAGAGTCAGCCAGGCGCGCCAGCTTCTCCACTGGCGAGGCCAGCGCAGGTACAGGCCGGACAGGCAGAAGAACACCAGGATCAGCGTGCACGCGCCGGTGATCTGCCGACCCGTGTCGCCCATGGCGAGAAAGCGGTGCAGTTGCAGCATCAGGCCGAAGAAGTCCTGGCCGGTAGCGTCGCCGAGGAACTCGGCCGTGTATGGATCGAAGTAGCGCATCTCGCCACGGCGTTCACCCGGCGGCGGGGTGAACCACACTTTAGCGGCGTTGCCGCTGTCGGTTTCCACGGTGAGCATCGAGACTTTTTTACCCGACGCGGCTTCGATGTGCTCCACCAGTTCGGCGGGTGGCAGCACACCGGCGACCTGCTTCTCGACCTGCAACACAGAAGGGTTGAGTGTGCTCAGGATTTCATCCTGAAACGACACCGTCGCCCCGGTGATGCCCATCAGGGCCAGGACCAGCCCGGCGCTGATGCCGAAAAACCAGTGCAACTGGAACAGGGTTTTCTTCAACACGTCGCTCGCCTTGTTCGTTCAAATTGATTCATCACGGTGCGCATTATGCCGTGGGGTTGTCGAGACGCATTCTTTTTTACGCACAAAAGCCCCGATCATATGGATGAACGGGGCCCTGCCCAATGTAGGAGCTGGCGAAGCCTGCGATCTTTTGATCTTCGGCGATTCAAATGCCGCCAACATTCAAGATCAAAAGATCGCAGCCTTCGGCAGCTCCTACATTGGCTCGACCTTCACAATTCCATCAGAAGTGGAAGTTGGTGCTCAGCAAGGCGGTACGACCGGCCGCCTGGTTGGCGAAGTGAGTCGAGAACGCCTTGTCGTAGTAGGTTTCGTCGGTCAGGTTCTGCACGTTCAGTTGCAGGTCGACGTTCTTGGTCAGCTTATAGGCCGCCATCGCGTCGTAACGAACGTAGGAATCAACCATGGTGGTGTTGGCGGTACTGCCGAACACGTCATCGACATAGAACGCACCGCCACCGATGGTCAGCCTTGGCGTGACCTGGTAGGTCGTCCACAGGCTGGCGCTGTTTTCCGGCGTGTTAGGTAACTGGTTGCCGTCATTGGCCGCGCCCAATGGGCCACCATCGATTTGTTCGCTGTCCATGTAGGCGTAACCGGCGAACACTTGCCATTTGTCGGTGAGCTTGCCGCTGGCCGACAGTTCGATGCCTTGAACGCGGGTTTTGCCGACGTTTTCGAAGGTGGTGGTGTTGGTCTGCACACGAGCGTTGTCTTTCTCGGTGCGGAAGATATCGGCGGTCAATGACAGGCGATTGTTCAGCAGATCCCACTTGGTACCGATTTCGTAGTTCTTGGTGGTTTCCGGCTCCATGTCGCTGCTCAGCAGGTTGCCGTTGCGATCCGGCGTGCCACCCAACGGGTTGCCTTCCGAACCTTCGCCCAAGGTGTTGCCCGGTGGCGTGGCAGACGTCGCGTAGGACGCATAGATGCTGCCGTTTTCGGCTGGCTTGTAGACCACGCCGAACTGGCCAGTGACGAATTCGCTGGTGTCCTTGCCTTTGGCTGCGTTGCCTTTGGTCACGACGGTGGCGCCGGAACCGTCAAAGGTACGGTACTGGGTATTGAAATGGTCATACCGCAGGCCCATGTTCACCAGCCACTGCTCGGACAACGTCAGGGTGTCGAACACGTACAGTGCGTAGGTGTCGGCCTTGGTGTTGGTGCCGGCGTAATTACGCGAGATGGCACCGTTCCATGGATCATTCGGGTTCGGGTTGGACAGCGAGGTGCAGTTGAAGCCGCTTGGCGCGCCGATCAGTGCCGGCGAGCAGTTGGTGGTCACCGCTGCTGTTCCCGGGGTGGTGTCCGTGTTGACGTTGTACGAGGACTTTTCGCTTTCCTCGTGGGTGTATTCGACACCGGTGGAGAAGCTGTTCTTGAACCCGGCAATGTAGACATCGCCAAACAGGTCGGTCTGGTTGGTGGTGGTCTCGGTGTTGCTCACGCGGGTGTTCGCGCGGCGCCAGACGCTGCCGTTGTTGACGTTGCCTTTACTGTCGTCCGGCTGGGTCAGGATGTAATCCTGCATGCTGGTGCCGTGACGCAGGGTGTTCTTGATGGTCAGCGAGTCGCTCAGGTCGTGCTCGATGGCGAAGGTCGCGGTGTCGGTGCGGGTCTTGCGGAAGTCGCGATCGGTCAGACCATAGAAGTTGCTGCTGTCGCCGCCGTCATTCGGCTTGTCCGGATTGGCCTTGGTACGGGCAGTCGAGCCACCGACCGGGATGGAGTACGGAATACCCGAGTCCGGCGTGTCATTGCTTTCGAGGTGGTAGTAGTCGAGGTTGACGCGTGTGTCCGTACCCAGGCCGAAGGCCAGGGACGGTGCAACACCCCAACGGTCGTAGTCGACGCTGTCACGTCCGGCGACGTTGCTCTCGTGGCTCAGCAGGTTCAGACGGCCAGCGGCGGTGTCGGTGAACTGATAGTTGCCGTCGAAGGTGTAGCGTTGGGTCTGGTCGGAGCCCCAGGTGAAACCACCGTCGAGCGAATCGCCCAGGTGCGCTTTCTTGCTGACCAGGTTGATGCTGCCGCCGGCGGCGCCACGGCCGCCGATCGCGGAGTTCGGGCCTTTGCTGACTTCGATCGATTCAAAGGCGAAGATCTCGCGGCTCTGGGAACCGGTATCGCGCACGCCGTCCAGATAGGTGTCGCCCTGGGCGTCAAAGCCGCGGATGAATGGGCGGTCGCCCTGCGGGTTGCCACCTTCACCGGCACCGAAGGTGATGCCCGGAACGGTGCGCAGCGCGTCCTGCAAGTTGAGCGAGCCGGTGTCTTTCAAGACTTGTTGCGGAACAACGGTCACCGAGCGCGGTGTGTCGATCAGCGGTGCAGTGTACTTGGGCGAAGAGGCTTTCTCGACGTTGTAGGTCGTCTCGTCCCGGGCTTCGCCGGTGATGGCGGTGGCGCCCAGCGAAATCACTTTGTCCGGTGCTTTTTCGTCGGTTTTTTCCGCCGCGAAAACCATGTGGCCCGCAGAGCCGGCAGTAATCGCCATGCCGATGGCCGATGCGAGCAAACGTGGTGAACTGACCGGTACTTGTGGTTGTTGACGCGACATTTGAATTCCCCTCCCCAAGGATTTGAGGCGGCGGAATATAGGGTAAACACGTATTTGTATCAATTGCGAAATATTGCTATTTGCACTGGATTTACATTCTTTACAATTTACCCTTACGGTTTTTGCTGACTCATTCGTCAGATGGGTTTTACAAGGGCAATAAGAATCAATACCATTGGCACCCCTTGGTTTTCAGGTGTCTTTGTCATGCTGCTGCACATTCCCGGCCTGTTCGAAAAAGACGAGGTGCAGCGCATTCGCGAGGCTCTGGAACAGGCCGATTGGGCCGATGGCAAGATCACCGCCGGCTACCAGTCGGCCAAGGCCAAGCACAATTTGCAGCTGCCTGAAGGGCATCCGCTGGCCAAGGAGATCGGCGCGGCGATGCTGGAACGGCTGTGGAAAAATCCGCAGTTCATGTCAGCTGCACTGCCGCACAAAGTCTTTCCTCCGTTAGTGAACTGTTACACCGCCGGTGGCAGTTTCGACTTCCATATCGACAACGCGGTGCGTCAGCCCAAAGGCAGCGTCGAACGAGTGCGCACGGATTTGTCCGCCACGCTGTTCTTCAGCGAGCCCGAGGATTACGACGGCGGCGAGCTGGAAATCCAGGACACCTTCGGCACCCAACGGGTGAAGCTGCCTGCCGGTGACATCGTGCTGTACCCCGGCACCAGCCTGCACAAGGTCAACGCGGTGACGCGCGGAACGCGACTCGCCTCGTTTTTCTGGACTCAAAGCCTGGTGCGCGAAGACAGCCAGCGCGCCCTGTTGTTCGAGATGGACGGGGCAATCCAGCAACTGGCCCGCGATGTGCCCGATCATCCATCGCTGATCCGCCTGACCGGCACTTATCACAATCTGCTGCGTCGCTGGGTCGAGGTGTAAGTGGCGGATTTTCGTTTACGCCGCGAGGAAACGCTCGACGGTGAACGCCTGCGTTCCATGCTCGACGAAAGCCCGGCACGTGCGGCCCAGGCCATCCTGATCGCTGCACGTGAGGGTGAGATCGAGGCCCAGGCCTTGCTCGGGCAGATTCTGCTGGACGGGCAGGGTATCGCGCAGGACCAGTCGCTGGCGTTACGCTGGTTCGGTATCGCCGCTCGCCAGGGGCACCTGATGGCGCGCAATATGCTCGGTCGTTGTCATGAACATGGCTGGGGTTGTGTTGCCGATGCCACGATTGCGGCACAGCATTATCGGATCGCAGCTGAAGGAGGGCTGGATTGGGCGATGTACAACTTCGCCAACCTGTTGGCCACCGGGCGCGGTGTGACCAAGGATCAGGTGCTGGCGCTGAACGGGTATCGGCGTGCGGCGGACCTCGGCCATGCGAAGTCGATGAACCTGCTGGGGCGTTATCTGGAGGAAGGCCGGTACTGTCCGGCGGACCAGGATGCCGCTTTCAACTGGTATCGACGTTCTGCTGAGGGCGGAGATTTTCGCGGGCAATTCAGCTATGCGGCTGTTCTGGCGCAGGCCGGGAAAGTCGAAGAGGCCTTGGTGTGGCTTCATCGGGCGTTGGAGGCAGGCAATCTGAGTTTCCTGCAAGTGAGCGGCCAGGCACTGCTGTGTGCTCCCCACCCTGATCTGCGGGCATTGGCCCCGCGCTTTCAACAGCGTGCCGAGCAATTGCAAAATCACGCGCAGGTGGCCTAGATACCGAGAACTGTAGCTGTCATCAAGGCGAGCGAAATGGCGTTGTGCGCGCCTTCGCTCGCGCTGATCAGGGGGTTATCTCCAAACGGAGCGAGCCCGGTTTAGCTTCTCCAGTCCTGGCGCAGGTTTTTCAAATGCTTGCTGAAGATGTTCGACTGTTCGATGAACCGTTTGACAACCGAATTGAAATCGTCCGCAGCATCATATTCATTAATCTCCAGGAATTTGTAAGCGGCGTCGACGAGGGTGCTTATCTCATTCGTATAAACCTCTCTGGGGGTTTGCACAGACTGGAATTCCACTAACTGATTTTTTTGGTCTTGCAAGGTTTTTATATCTTTATTAATACGGGCGAGGTTTTCACGGCGGCCATCAAGTCGCACCTGGATCTGGCGCCTGGCTTCAATCAGGTTGCCATATTTAATTCTGTCGCTGATTAAATTGAGGATCTTGCCAGCGACGGAAATACCAGTCTTGACGAGTTCAATTTGAGGAGCGGACAGGTTAAGGTCTGCAAGTTTTTCCGCCGTGAGAAAGAACTCTTTGATTAGCGAGAAAGTGTCCGTCGCTTCAATGAGTTTGATGGCGCTGTTCAGTTCTGATTCGTCTATTACCAGTTTCTCGATGTCGCTTTCCAGCTCTGCTACATTCGGGCTGATGTTGCTGATGGATGCTTCCAGTTCCTTGATGCGGTATTGGTTGTCGCTGAGGGTCACCGCTTTGAGGTTCACCAAATTGTTGTTCAGTATTGTTGCAAGTTTTGAGACTTCGGACGTGCCGATTTTAATCGATGAATTGATTTCTTCGTAAAAACTGTCTATGGCCTCCCGTTGCTCGGGGGAGGAGGGCTTGAGTTTCAGGTTTTCGATGGTGGTGTAAAAGCGTTGAATTTCGCTAATGGGTAATACGGTGGGTAGCAGAGTCAGGGTGCTAAGTGCTTGCTTGTCGATGGAATTCAATTCCTCCAGTAATGATGTTAATTGCTCGCCAAGTATCGGTAGGTAAACAGTGCTCAATGTACGTATTTTATAATGGAGCTCATCCCTGTTTTGCTTGATTTTTTTCATGTCGGGAGAGGGGTATTGAAATGGCAAGTCGAGAGTGTATACGGTCATGATTGTTCCGCCTTTAAAAAAGTAAGTTTCGGATTTGGCATTGGTGTGCAAGCCGGAATATCAGATAGTGCTCGTGGCATTGTTGAAGGCGGTCAGTAAATCACCTGCCTGCTTTTTTATCGCTGACCAGTTATCCATCATCGTGGTTAGCCTGGAGACAAAAGACACCAGGTACATGGCATTGGTAACGCCATCGAGTCTTTTGCTGGATGAGTCGATATAAGCCTGTATCAATTCCCAGAGGCTTTCGAGGTTCGATGAACTGCCAGCAGCACCTTCAATCCTGACATGCAGGTCCTGTAGGCTGGTTTCGAATGCCCGCAACGATGCGAGGATCGCATTGGTGGTTGCAACTTTTGTTTCGATTTCACGTCGTTCGGTTGTTAGCAGATCCAGTTCATTACGAGCCTTGTTGGCGTTGTCTCCATATATTGTAGAAGCAATGATAAAGCCAATTGCGCCACCGATGAGTCCCCACCATTTACTTTTGGAGTATTCTTCGATTTCCGCGAGTTTTCCGTTGATGCGCTGGTTGAGAATTTCAAGCCTTTCATTGAGCAGTTTTATTTCTACGTCGAAGTTGCGGCTGTTGCACAGGGCTATTTTTAAACCCAGTGCCGGTTTCAGTGAGTTGCTGATTTTCCATTTGAATTCGGTGATCTGGGCTTTGGTGATCTGTGTGCTTGCGCTGTGTTCGGTAATAACTGCTTTAAGCTCTTCAACCAGTTCCAGTAATGCCGGAATTTTTCGTTTCTCATCTCCAGTCAATTGGATTTCCGGCAGATTGTCGATTTCCTCCGGGCTCAGGCCACCGACTTTTCCGATTCCGCTGATGTAACTGGGAAGGCTCGTCAGATAGTGAATGATGGATTGACTGCTTGAAGTGAAATTGTCGGCAAATACATGAAGATCCGAACCAACTCTCTTCATGTTTGATTCCAGTGGCGACCAGGTTTCAGCATGATTTCTCATGGATTTATACAATTTTTGCATATCGGCAGATTTAAGCCCGGCGATATTCAGTTGGTCATACTTGTGTATCTGTTCTATTTCATCAATTTCGATGGGTAGCGCCAGTCCGGCATTGACGTAGCGTCTTATTTTTCTGATGTCATCGTTTGTAACCAATAGTCCACGTTCACGCTCGACACCTTCGAGGGTGCCGGAAACGGCCCCCATGAAATCCGATGTCAGTGAGTTAAGTTCTTCGGCGGTAATGGTCTGTTCTTGAATGGCTAACATGAAAATCCCTTTTATGTTTTTTCGTCATGGAGGTCCTTGTTGTTGCCGCTGAAAAGTAATGGTAGTTGTGGTTAAAGTTAAGTCTGGAAGAATTTCAATGTGTGTCGGGTAGGGAGTGAAACTCTGAGTTTTGCTGTTTCTATTGAATAAAGTGCAGCTTTCTGATATCGAAACGTAATGTGTTGTGAAGTTGCTTTGAAATCGCTTTCAAGAGGAAATGGTAGAAATAAAAAAGGCCTGTGATTACTCACAGGCCTTTTTTGTACAGCACGCAGGATTTAAACGTAGAACGACTTCAGCGGCGGGAAGCCATTGAATTCGACGGCGCTGTAGCTGGTGGTGTACGCACCGGTCGACAGCCAGTACAGGCGATCACCTATGGCCAGGTTCAGCGGCAGGCCGTACTTGTAGTTTTCGTACATGATGTCGGCGCTGTCGCAGGTCGGGCCGGCGATGACCACTTCTTCCATCTCGCCTTTCTTCTCGGTCCAGATCGGGAACTTGATGGCTTCGTCCATGGTTTCGATCAGGCCGGAGAACTTGCCCACATCCGTGTACACCCAACGCTCGACAGCAGTACGGGATTTACGCGCGACCAGCACCACTTCGCTGACCAGGATGCCGGCGTTGGCGATCAGCGAACGGCCCGGTTCCAGGATGATTTCCGGCAGGTCGTCACCGAAGTCTTCCTTGAGGAAGCGGATGATTTCCTCGGCGTAGGTTTCCAGGCTATTGGTGCGGGTGATGTAGTTCGCCGGGAAGCCGCCGCCCATGTTGATCAGCTTCAGGTGAATGCCGTCTTCTTCCTTCAGGCGTTCGAAGATCACTTTGACCTTGGCGATGGCCGCGTCCCAGACGCTGATGTCGCGCTGCTGCGAACCCACGTGGAACGAGATGCCATAAGGCACCAGGCCCAGGTCACGGGCGAGGATCAGCAGGTCCATGGCCATGTCGGTCTGGCAGCCGAATTTGCGCGACAACGGCCAGTCGGCGGTGGTCGAGCCTTCGGTCAGGATGCGTACGTAGACTTTCGAACCCGGTGCCGCCTTGGCGATGTTGCGCAGGTCGGCTTCGGAGTCGGTGGCGAACAGGCGCACGCCCTTCTCATAGAAGTAGCGGATGTCCTTGGACTTCTTGATGGTGTTGCCGTAGCTGATGTGGTCGGCGCTGACGCCGCGATCGAGCACTTTGTCCAGCTCATAGATCGAGGCGATGTCGAAGCTCGAACCTTTCTCTTTGAGCAGGTCGATGATCTCGACGGCCGGGTTGGCCTTGACCGCGTAGTAGACCTTGGCGAATTCGAAACCGGCGCGCAGGTCGTCATAGGCCTGACTGATCATCGCGGTGTCGATCACCACGAACGGGGTTTCCTGTTTGTCGGCGAACGCCTTCATTTTCTGAAAGGTTTCACGCGCGAAATAGTCTTCGACCTGGATCGACATACCTGGGACTCCTAGTGGCAAACATT
The DNA here is from genome assembly GCF_056402295.1 of Pseudomonas sp. P4_B3. Classification (NCBI taxonomy): domain Bacteria; kingdom Pseudomonadati; phylum Pseudomonadota; class Gammaproteobacteria; order Pseudomonadales; family Pseudomonadaceae; genus Pseudomonas; species Pseudomonas sp. P4_B3. The sequence continues at coordinate 24,303 of NZ_JBFUHR010000012.1, read as the reverse complement.
AGTAATCAATGGGTGCAAATGAACGTCCTCCGTATCCCCACTTTGGTTCGCCTACTTCCCAAGGCATGTCGCCGAAAGCAAAAAGGCCATGGGAAGTGCAGCTTTCCCTTGGCCTTGCTGTCTCGTCGTCAGTACTTGAGCCGGATGGATCGTTTCCAGCATGGACGTTCGGCGCGAACTTTAGGGCGTGAGGGGCCTGAGATCAACAAAAAATGTCGCGTTTTTGCACTCTTCTGACGTGCGTTGCGAGCATTACTCTTTGTAACCGACACAGATGACAGTCGGATGTTCCCAAGGAATTGTGAAGTGTTAAGAATACCTGCACGTTCGACGCTTTTGTGCGCCAAGTCGCTAGTAACTACGATAGCGTTAATATCGCCGACGTTGGCTGCGAAAAGGTAGGCTGAGAGGGGATTTGACTATTTCTTAGCGTGTTTTCGGATAGCTTTTACAGACGCGACTGTTGATATTTTTTTCCGGTATGCCGATTACCCAAAAATTGCACCTACCTTGTAGGAGCGAGCCTGCTCGCGATGGCATTTTCACTGCCAACATCGTCGTTGACTGATATTGCGCTATCGCGAGCAGGCTCACTCCTACAGGTTTTGCGTTTTTTACCTGGCGATATGGGTGATCAGGCGATCACTGCCTTGGCAGGCGACACGATATTGGTCTTCATCCCGCGCGATCGGCCAGAGCTCAGGTAAGCCGCAATCGACTCCTGCGTCACCTCCCCCAAAAACACCCGCTCGGCATCCATCACCGGCAACCACGCGCGATTGAACTCGTACATGCGCGACAGCAAGATGCGCAAGTGCTCGTCGTACGCTGCGGTGGCGTTGAACTCGCGTTGGTACTGCGCGCAAGTGCCGGCTTGACGGTGCAGGTCGCGACGGCGCACGTAACCCAGGGCTTTATTCTCGGCACAAGTGACCACCACGTAGCGTCGGTCATGCTCGTCCATCAACTCCAGCGCTTCGGCCACCGGGGTTTGCGGGCTGACGGAAGGCGCGTTGTCCGCCGCGTCTTCGGCTTTTACCAGCAGCAGGCGCTTGAGTGTGCTGTCCTGACCGACGAAGTTGCTGACAAACTCATCCGCCGGATGCGCGAGCAGAGTATCCGGGTGATCGATCTGCAACAGTTTGCCGGCACGGAAGATCGCGATCTTGTCGCCGAGCTTGATCGCCTCGTCGATGTCGTGGCTGACCATGATCACGGTCTTGTTCAGCGCCCGCTGCATTTCGAAGAACTCATTCTGGATCATCTCGCGGTTGATCGGGTCGACCGCGCCGAAGGGTTCGTCCATAAGCAACAGTGGCGCATCGGCGGCCAGTGCGCGAATTACGCCGATCCGCTGTTGTTGGCCACCGGACAATTCTCGTGGATAACGATGCAGGTATTGCTTGGGTTCGAGCTTGATCATGCTCATCAACTCGCGGGCGCGGTCGTGGCATTTCTGCTTGTCCCAACCGAGCAGTTTCGGTACCACGACGATGTTCTCCTCGATGGTCATGTTCGGGAACAGACCAATCTGCTGGATCACGTAGCCGATGTTGCGCCGCAGGGTCACTTCGTCGAGGCCGGTGGTGTCTTCGCCGTTGATCAGGATCTTGCCCGAGGTCGGTTTGATCAGGCGGTTGATCATTTTCAGCGTGGTGCTTTTGCCGCAACCCGATGGCCCGAGGAACACGCAGATTTCGCCTTCATTGACGGTCAGGCTCACCGAATCCACGGCTTTCACATCTTTGCCGTTGCTTTGGAAGGTCTTGCTGAGGTTTTGAAGTTCGATCATTTGAGCAGTCCTTTTGGAGTCAACGAGCGCTGTAGCACTTGCAGAATGAGGTCGGCGATGATCGCCAGCACACTGACCAGCACAGCACCGACGATCAGCATCGACATGTCGCTGCGGCTGATGGAAGCGAGGATGAGTACGCCGAGGCCTCCGGCGCCGATGGTGGCGGCGATGGTCATGACACCGATGTTCATCACCACGGCGGTGCGCACACCGGCGAGGATTACCGGTACGGCGATGGGCAGTTCGACCATGCGCAGGCGCTGGCCGAAGGTCATGCCGATACCGCGGGCGGCTTCGCGGATGCCCGGCTCGACGCTGGTCAGGGCCAGGTAGGTGTTGCGCATGATCGGCAACAGCGAGTACAGGAAAACCGCGGTAATCGCCGGCATCGGCCCCAGGCCCTGGTCGAACTTTGAGTAGAACGGCAGCAGCAGGCCGAACAGGGCAATCGACGGCACAGTCAGCAGCACGGTGGCGCTGGCCTGCAACGGCCCGGCGAGGCTCGGGAAGCGTGTCATCAGGATGCCCAGCGGCACGCCAACCACAATCGCCAGGGTCACGGCGATGCCGACCAGCATGATGTGCTGCCAGGTCAGGTGGATCACCTGCTGCCAGTCGAGATGGGAAAAGGCGTTGATAAATTCCATGACTTTTTCTCTTCCCGCCTCAATTATTAGAAAGCAAGGGGTGTTGGCGCAGGAAATCCGCGGCAACGGCTGAAGGATTTTGGTGCTCGACGTCGACCCGCGCGTTGAGTTCGCGCATGGTGTTGTCGTCGAACAGTTCAGCCAGCGGCTTGAGCTGTGCGGCCAATTGCGGATGCGCATCGAGGTAGGCCTGACGCACCACGGGCGCGGCGGTGTAGTCGGGGAAGTAGTGCTTGTCGTCTTCCAGCAGTTTCAGCTGGAAGGCGTTGAGGCGACCGTCAGTGGTGTAGACCAGACCGGCAAACACCTGGCCGTTGCGCAGGGCGGTGTAGACCAACCCTGCGTCCATCTGCCGGATGTTTTTGCGGGTCAGGTTCATGTCGTAGAGCTTGACCATGCCATCAAGACCGTCCGAACGGTTGGCGAACTCGGTATCCAGCGCCACCAGGTTGTTGGTCTCGGCTTCCTTTCGCAGCACCGTGTTCAGCTCACTGATGGTGTTGATTCGCGGGTATTGGTCGGCGACATTCTTCGGTAGGGCGAGGGCGTAGGTGTTGCTGAATTTCGACGGGGTGAGCCAGACCAGGCCTTTTTTCGCATCGAGTTCTTTCACTCGGGCGTAGGACTGTTCGCTGTCGAGTTTTTCAGTGACATGGTTGTAGGCCACCAGCGAAACGCCGGTGTATTCCCAGAGCATGTCCAACTGGCCACTTTCATGGGCGCTGCGGGCCAGATTGCTGCCCAGGCCGCCGGTCACTTGCACCTCGTAACCCTTGGTGCGCAGGTACTGCGAAGTGATTTCCGCCAGCAGGGTCTGTTCGGTGAACACCCGGGCGCCGATGCGGATCAAGGGTTTGTCAGCGGCTTGGGCAAATCCTGCGAACAGCAGGACGCAGCCTAGTAAAAAGCTTGATGTTTTCATGACGATTCCTTTGCCGAGGCTTAAGACGGGCGCAAGCCGCGTTCGAGCCAGAGGCGGCTGGCGAGTGTCACCAGGCCGTCGAGCAACAAGGCCAGCAGAGCGGTGCAGGCCGCGCCGAGGAGCAATTGCGGCTGATTGTTCAGGGCAATGCCGGGGAAGATCAGGCTGCCGAGACTGTTGGCGCCGATCAGGAACGCCAGCGGCGCCGTCCCGACATTGATCGCCAACGCCACGCGCACACCACCGATGATGATCGGCACCGCGTTGGGCAATTCGACTTTCCGCAGCACCTGGAGCGGGGTCATGCCGATGCCGACGGCGGCTTCCTTGAGCGAACCCTGAACGTTTTTCAGGCCTTCGTAGGTGTTGCGTACGATGGGCAGTAGCGAGGCGAGGAACAGGGCGAAGATGGCCGGGCCGCTGCCGATGCCGAGGATACCGAGGGCTATGGCCAGAACGGCGAGGGGCGGAACGGTGTTGCCGATGTTGAAAAACTGCATGAAGCGTTCGGCACGGCCGACCATGGACGGGCGGCTGAGGAGGATGCCGGCAGGAATGCCCACGACAAGGGCGGCCAGCATGGAAGCGAGGACGAGAATCAGATGAGCTTGCAGGTAAAACAACAAATCGTCGCGGTAGTGTTCGATCGTGTCGATGCCGATCCAGTGGATCAGCAGGGCCAGAAGGGCGATTACCAGCGCGCCTCCTATCAGCCCTTTGCCATAGTGGATAGCCACAGGCGGACTCCTTTTTTCAGTCGGCGAAAAATTTTCGTGTGGCAACGCCATGCCTGGCTGCCGAAAAATGATCGCGAGAAGCAGCTCATGCCGAGTGCGTTCCACTGTAGGAGCGAGCCTGCTCGCGATGGACGTCAACGATAACGCTGGGTATCTGAATGTACGCGTTGTCTGGACGTTTTTCGCGAGCGAGCTCGCTCCTACAGAGGGTAGGCACACGGCTATTGAGCCATGAGCACAGCCTCGTCAGGCTGAATTGCAGGTGTTTCAGGCCCCCGACGAGTGGTCGTAACGGGGGAGTGGACGTCTCCGTGCTTTAAAAGGTTCCCATCTGAAGCTGCATTTGGCCACCCCTAATGTGCTCAACGGTTCGGTTCTTCGATCAACTTGGGCTATAATCTGCGCCCTTTTTTGAATCACCTGCCAGGCGATTTCCCATGACCAAACAGGCCGCCGAAGTCGCGAAACGCCGCACTTTCGCCATTATTTCCCACCCCGATGCCGGTAAGACCACCATCACCGAGAAGCTCTTGCTGATGGGCAAGGCGATTGCGGTAGCTGGTACGGTGAAATCGCGTAAATCCGACCGCCATGCCACCTCCGACTGGATGGAAATGGAAAAGCAGCGGGGTATTTCCATTACCACGTCGGTCATGCAGTTCCCGTATCGCGAGCACATGATCAACCTGCTCGACACCCCGGGCCACGAAGACTTCTCCGAAGATACCTACCGCACCCTGACGGCAGTGGACTCGGCCTTGATGGTTCTCGACGGCGGTAAGGGTGTAGAGCCACGGACCATTGCCCTGATGGACGTCTGCCGTCTGCGTGACACGCCGATCGTCAGCTTCATCAACAAACTCGACCGTGATATCCGTGACCCGATCGAACTGCTCGACGAAATCGAAGCTGTCCTCAAGATCAAGGCTGCGCCGATCACCTGGCCGATTGGTTGCTACCGTGACTTCAAAGGCGTGTATCACCTCGCCGATGACTACATCATCGTGTACACCGCCGGTCACGGCCACGAGCGCACCGAAACCAAGATCATCGAGAAGCTCGACTCCGATGAAGCCCGTGCGCATCTGGGTGACGAGTACGAGCGTTTCATCGAGCAGCTGGAGTTGGTGCAGGGCGCCTGCCACGAGTTCAACCAGCAGGAATTTCTCGACGGCCAACTGACCCCGGTGTTCTTCGGTACGGCACTGGGCAACTTCGGTGTCGACCACGTACTCGACGCCGTCGTTGATTGGGCGCCGCGCCCACTGGCACGCGTGGCCAACGAGCGCACCGTGGAGCCGGTGGAAGAGAAGTTCTCGGGCTTCATCTTCAAGATCCAGGCGAACATGGACCCGAAACACCGCGACCGCATCGCCTTCATGCGTATCTGCTCCGGCAAATACGAGAAGGGCATGAAGATGCGCCACGTGCGCACCGGCAAGGACGTGCGCATCGGCGACGCGCTGACCTTCTTCTCCTCCGAGCGTGAGCAACTGGAAGAAGCGTTCGCCGGCGACATCATCGGCCTGCACAACCACGGCACCATCCAGATCGGCGACACCTTCAGCGAAGGCGAAGTCCTGGGCTTCACCGGCATCCCGCACTTCGCCCCGGAACTGTTCCGTCGCGTGCGTCTGAAGGATCCGCTGAAATCCAAGCAACTGCGCCAAGGCTTGCAACAGTTGGCCGAAGAAGGCGCGACCCAGGTGTTCTTCCCTGAACGCAGCAACGACATCATCCTCGGCGCCGTCGGTGTGCTGCAGTTCGATGTGGTCGCCAGCCGCTTGAAAGAGGAATACAAGGTCGAATGCTCCTACGAGCCGATCACCGTTTATTCCGCGCGCTGGATCGAATGCAGCGACAAGAAGAAGCTTGAGGAATTCTCCAACAAGGCTGTGGAAAACCTGGCACTGGACGGCGGCGGTCACTTGACCTACCTCGCGCCTACGCGGGTCAACCTGGCACTGATGGAAGAGCGCTGGCCGGATGTTAAATTCCGTGCGACGCGTGAGCACCATTAAGCGCTGAGTTGAAACACCAGAAACCCCGTTGCGAAAGCTGCGGGGTTTTTTGTTACCTGACGCAACCCCCTGTAGGAGCGAGCCTGCTCGCGAAGAATTCAGACCCGCCGCGTTTATTCAGGCAGTATGCGTCATCATTGACGTCCATCGCGAGCAGGCTCGCTCCTACAGTAATCCGGGGTGTTCACAACATTCTCTGACTCGCCGCGGGCACTGTAGGAGCGAGCTTGCTCGCGAGGGATCCGGATTCGCCATGAATGCCTGCGTCATTGTTCACTGGGAATCAATGTCCCCTGGTGGAAAACCATCTGCCACTGCTCGCCCCGATTACGCCAGATGGAACTGCGCAGACTGTGGACTGCGCCGGGATGGCCGTAACAATGATAAGTCACCAAGGCGGTCTCTTCTGACAATGGCTTGATGGCAAAATGGCTGATGCTCCGTTGGATAAACGACTCATGGGGTAACTGCTCGACCACTTCGGCCTTGCTCCAGATGCCGCCACTGGCGCTGAACTCGATAAAGTCATCCGCGAGCAGGCGTGAGATTTCTTCAGCATTTCGTCGAGTCGTGTGTGATAGGAGGCGTCGTTCAAGTTGCAGCAGTATTTGCGACAGATCCATAGCGCTTGTCCTTTCCTGAGTTATGCAGGTTCAGTGCTCCTGGCGTATCAGCCAATCCCGATCTCTTCCTTGAACTGCTCCAGAAACCCCTTCAAACGCTCATGACGAACCTGTGCCAGACGTTGCCCTGTCGCAGTCTGGAAACCGTCTGCCAAGTGCAGCAGCTTGGTCTGGAAATGGTCGATACAGAAGCGAGTGTCGTCATAGTCGCGGTCATTGGCCTGCGGGTCCTGCGGGTCGTAGAGGGCGCTGCCCATGCGCCCGGCAACGTAAAAGGTGCGGGCGACTCCGAGCATACCCAGGGAGTCGAGGCGGTCGGCGTCCTGCACGATTTTCGCTTCCAGCGAGGTCGGCGGGATGTTGGCGGAAAAGCTATGGGCTTCGATGGCGTGGGCGACGGCGGCGATTTTTGTCTCGCGCCAATCCATCTTCGCCAATACCCCTGACGCTTTGCGCGCTGCCAATTGCGATGCCTGCGAGCGCAACGGCGAGTTCTTTTCCACTGCTACACAATCATGCAGCAGCACCGCCGCCAGCAGCACCTCAAGATCGCCACCTTCCTGTGCCTGAATCAAGTGGGCGTTGTGCCAAACCCGTTGCAGGTGCGAAAGGTCGTGAGCGCCGTCTTCCGAGGGTTCCAGGACGTGGGGCAGCAGGGTGGTGGCGAGTGATTGCATCGGTGCGAAGGTGCTGCTGATCATGCTGTGTCCTTTGATTAAACGTGCCGATCGCGGGAAGTCCTGTCCTGCGTACATCCCGCGAATCCTGCGAGGAATTCTGTGGGTACACAAGCGTTCTGGACGGCGGAACACGCTTTGATTTTTTCGGCATAACCTTTATAGCAAACCAGTCTCCAAGCCAAGGGCATTTCCGCGGGTTCGACAACGTCCAATCTGGAGAACCCGACTGATCGGAACTAGATTTGACTCAGCGCCAGACAGGCACTCTACGAAAGGAAGGAATCGGCTATGAACAGGTTGTTTCGCGTTTTACTGCTGTTGAAGGTGTTGGTGATGCTTTCGCTCGGAACGTCGATGGCGTGGGCCGAGTGCACCAATCACGGTGAGCAGGCCTCGAGCGGGCAGGCGGGGTACGCGGGGTTGATGCTCGCCAAATCCGAATCGGAGCCGGGAGATCAGGGGCAGGGTGGTGCTGACAACGACGATGACTCGACCACCGACGAGCCGGACTCCGATGAAGAAGAAGGTGACAGCCAGACGTAGTCGCTGAATGGCAGGTAAAAGAAACCCCCTTCTGCCTGACTGATGCGCAATCGAGGCGGAAGGGGTTTGGTCAACGCATCAAGAATTTGAGCAACTCAATCCCTGTAGGAGCGAGCAAGCTCGCTCCTACAGTTTTTTATGCCGCGCCGTCGAGGAATTGCTCGGCGTAGTGGCAAGCCACTTGGCGGCCGTCGAGCAGGCGCAGGGCCGGCTCTTCGGTGCTGCAACGCTCGGTGGCGTACGGGCAGCGCTTATGGAAAGCGCAGCCGGACGGCGGGTTCAGCGGGTTGGGCAATTCGCCGACGATCTTGATTTTCGGCTTGTTCGGATCCGGGTGGATGGCTGGCGTCGCCGACAACAGCGCCTGGGTGTAGGGGTGCAGAGGACGAGAGTAAATGTCCTCTTTCGAGCCCATTTCCACCGGACGACCGAGGTACATCACCATCACGTGGTCGGCAACGTGGCGTACCACCGCCAGGTTGTGGGAGATGAACACATAGGCGGTGTTGAACTCCTGCTGCAAATCCATGAACAGGTTGAGCACCTGCGCCTGAATCGACACGTCCAGCGCCGAGGTCGGTTCGTCCGCTACCAGCACTTTCGGTTGCAGCATCATTGCCCGGGCCAGGGCGATCCGCTGGCGTTGACCGCCGGAGAACATGTGCGGATAACGCTGGTAGTGCTCGGGACGCAAGCCCACCTGCTTCATCATCGCCTGGACTTTCTCGCGACGTTCCGCGGCGCTGAGGTTGGTGTTGATCAATAATGGCTCTGCAAGCTGATCACCGACTTTTTGCCGTGGGTTCAACGATGCGTACGGGCTCTGGAACACCATCTGCACGTCTTTGCGCAGTTGTTTGCGCTGGGCCTTGTCGGCACCGGCGACTTCCTGTCCGGCAATTTTCAAGGAACCGGAGGACGGCTCTTCGATCAGGGTCAAGGCCCGGGCCAGGGTGGACTTGCCGCAACCCGACTCGCCTACGACAGCGAGGGTCTTGCCGGCTTCCAGTTCGAACGACACGCCGTTGAGGGCGCGCACAGTGGCGTGACCCTTGAACAGGCCTCGGGACACCTCGTAGTGACGGGTCAGGTCGCGGGCGGTAAGAACGACGGCCATTACGCCACCTCCTGGTTCAGCGGGTAGAAGCAGCGAGCGAGGCTGTTGCTTTTCTGGTCTAGTGCCGGACGTTGTTGACGGCAGTTGTCTTTCACGTAAGGGCAGCGGGGCGACAGCAGGCAACCCTGCGGACGGTCGTAGCGACCGGGAACGATGCCCGGCAGGGTCGACAGGCGCGAGGCGCCCAGGCTGTGTTCCGGAATCGCCTTGAGCAGCGCTTCGCTGTACGGGTGCGCAGGGATGTCGAACAGTTGCGGCACCTGGCCGACTTCGACCGCTTGGCCGGCGTACATCACGCACACGCGCTGGGCGGTTTCGGCCACGACGGCGAGGTCGTGGGTGATCAGCACCAGGCCCATGTTCTGCTCTTTCTGCAGCGCCAGCAGCAGGTCCATGATCTGCGCCTGAATGGTGACGTCCAGCGCCGTGGTCGGTTCGTCGGCGATCAGCAGTTTCGGTTCGCCGGCAATCGCCATGGCAATCGCGACACGCTGGCTCATACCACCGGACAGTTGATGCGGGTAGGCGTCCATACGGCTCGCGGCACCCGGGATTTCAACTTTTTCCAGCAGTTCGATGGCGCGCTTGCGCGCGGCCTTGCCGGACATTTTCAGGTGCAGGCGCAGCACTTCTTCGATCTGGAAGCCGACGGTGTAGCTCGGGTTCAGCGCGGTCATCGGATCCTGGAAGACCATGGACAGGTCTTTACCGACGATCTGTCGACGCTGGCGATTGTTGAGCTTGAGCATGTTCTTGCCGTCGAAATTCAGGGCGTCGGCGGTGACGATCCCCGGATGCTCGATCAGGCCCATCAGCGCCATCATGGTCACGGACTTGCCGGAACCCGATTCGCCAACGATGGCCAGCACTTCGCCCTTGTCCACTTGCAGGTCGAGGCCATCGACTACTGGCGTGGCGTTTTTGTCGCCGAAGCGAACGTTGAGATTCTTGATTTCTAACAGTGACATGGGAATCTCCTCAGGCGGCGTTCTTGAGTTTCGGGTCCAGCGCATCGCGCAGGCCGTCGCCCATCAGGTTGATTGCCAGCACGCTGAGCAAAATGGTCAAACCAGGCAGGCTCACCACCCACCAGGCGCGTTCGATGTAGTCGCGGGCCGAAGCCAGCATGGTGCCCCACTCAGGGGTTGGCGGTTGTACGCCAAGGCCGAGGAAGCCCAGTGCGGCGGCATCGAGGATCGCCGAGGAGAAACTCAGGGTGGCCTGAACGATCAGCGGCGCCATGCAGTTAGGCAGCACGGTAACGAACATCAGGCGCGGCAGGCCGGCACCGGCCAGGCGCGCGGCGGTCACGTAGTCGCGGTTCAGCTCGCCCATCACCGCGGCGCGAGTCAGACGAACATAGGACGGCAACGAAACCACGGCGATGGCAATGATGGTGTTGATCAGGCCAGGGCCGAGGATGGCGACAATCGCCACGGCCAGCAGCAGGGATGGCAGGGCCAGCATGATGTCCATCAGACGCATGATGGTCGGGCCGAGAATCCGCGGGTAGAACCCGGCGAACAGGCCCAGCAGGATGCCCGGAATCAGCGACATCACCACCGACGACAAGCCGATCAGCAATGACAGGCGCGAACCATTGATCAGACGCGACAGCAGGTCGCGGCCCAGTTCGTCGGTGCCGAGCAGGAATTGCAGTTGCCCACCTTCCAGCCAGGCCGGCGGGGTCAGCAGGAAATCGCGGTACTGCTCGCTCGGGTCGTGAGGGGCAACCCACGGGGCGAAGATCGCGCAGAAAATCACCAGCAGCATGAACATCAGGCCGGCGACGGCGCCTTTGTTCTTGGAGAACGCTTGCCAGAATTCTTTGTACGGAGACGGGTACAGCAGGCTTTGATCGACTGCTACCGATGGAATTGGAGTGGTCATGGTCATGATCTCAGCGCTGGTGACGGATGCGTGGGTTGGCAAAGCCGTAGAGGATGTCCACTACGAAGTTGACCACAATCACCAGGCAGGCGATTAACAGGATGCCGTTTTGCACGACGGGGTAATCCCGGGCGCCAATGGCTTCGATCAGCCATTTGCCGATGCCCGGCCACGAGAAGATGGTTTCGGTCAGGACCGCACCGGCCAGCAATGTGCCGACTTGCAGGCCAACCACGGTCAGTACCGGAATCAACGCGTTACGCAGACCGTGCACGAACACCACGCGCGACGGCGACAGGCCTTTGGCCTTGGCGGTGCGAATGTAGTCTTCACGCAACACTTCGAGCATCGACGAACGGGTCATCCGCGCGATCACCGCCAGCGGGATGGTACCCAGCACGATGGCCGGCAGGATCAGGTGGTGCAGGGCATCGAAGAACGCACTGACGTCATTGGCCAGCAGCGTATCGATCAGCATGAAGCCGGTGCGTGGCTCGATGTCGTAGAGCAGATCGATCCGCCCGGACACTGGGGTCCAGCCCAGCGACACCGAGAAGAACATGATCAGGATCAGGCCCCACCAGAAGATCGGCATCGAATATCCCGCCAGGGAGATGCCCATCACCCCATGGTCGAACAGGGATCCTCGCTTGAGTGCCGCGATCACTCCGGCCAAGAGTCCCAGGACACCGGCGAACAACAGCGCGGCCGAGGACAGTTCCAGGGTCGCGGGGAACAGAGAGGTGAATTCGGTCCAGACGCTTTCACGGGTACGCAGGGATTCACCGAGATCGCCGTGGGCCAGTTTGCCGATGTAATCCAGGTATTGGGCATACAGGGGTTTGTTCAGACCTAGGCGTTCCATTGCCTGAGCGTGCATTTCGGGATCGACCCTACGTTCTCCCATCATGACTTCCACGGGGTCGCCCGGGATCATGCGAATCAACGCGAAAGTCAGCAAGGTGATACCGAAGAACGTGGGGATCAGTAACCCCAGTCGGCGGGCAATAAAACTAAACATCGTGTGTTGTACCTCATCAGCCGGTTAGGCGTGCCCGGCATGCCTGGGTCAGGCATGCCGGGAGTTTTCTTATTACTTCACCTGGGTGGTGGCGAAGTTATTCGTGGTGAGGGGGCTAATGTGATAGCCCTCTACGTTGTTGCGCATTGCGGTAAACATTCTAGTGTGCGCCAAGCTGATCCACGGCTGGTCCTGGTTAAAAATGACCTGGGCCTGCTCGTACAGGGCTGCACGCTCGGCCGGGTCGGTTTTTTCCCGGGCCTGATCGATCAGGGCCTGGAACTTGTCATTGCACCAGCGTGCGTAGTTTTCGCCGTTCTTGGCCGCATCACAACTGAGCATAGGCGTCAGGAAGTTATCCGGGTCGCCGTTATCGCCCGCCCATCCGGCGGAAACCATGTCGTGCTCGCCGTTTTTCGCGCGTTTGAGCATTTCGCCCCATTCCATCACGCGAATGTCGATCTTGATCCCGACCTTGGCCAGGTCGGCCTGCATCATCTGCGCACCGAGCATCGGGTTCGGGTTGGTTGCACCGCCTCCGTTGCGGGTGAACAGGGTGAAGGTGGTGCCTTCCGGTACGCCGGCTTCCTTGAGCAGGGCGCGGGCCTTGTCCAGGTCACGGGCCGGGTTCTTCAGTGTGTGGTTGTAGCCCAGCAGGGTGTCCGGGAACGGGTTGACTGCGGCTGTTGCATTGTCCTTGCCGAACAGCGCGTTGACAGCCGCTTCCTTGTCGAAGGCGATGTCGATGGCTTTACGCACCCGTACATCGCTCAGGTACTTGTGCGTGGTGTTGATGGCGATGTACGCGACGGTCATCGCATTCAGCTCATCGACTTTCAGCTTGTCGTCTTTCTTGATGCTCGGAATGTCATCCGGTTTTGGATACAGCGCGACCTGGCACTCGTTTGCCTTTAGCTTCTGCAGGCGCACGTTGTTGTCGGTGGCGATGGCCAGGATCAGCGCATCAGCCGGAGGCTTGCCGCGGAAGTAGTCCGGGTTGGCCTTGAAGCGTACCTGGGCGTCCTTGTTGTAACGCTGGAAGACGAACGGGCCGGTGCCGACCGGCTTGTTGTTCAGGTCACCGCTCTTGTTCGCCTTGAGCAACTGGTCGGCATACTCGGCGGAATAGATCGAGGAGAACGCCATGGCGATGTCGGCCAGGAACGGTGCTTCAGGACGGGTCAGGGTGAACTTGACCGTGTTGTCGTCGACTTTCTCGACGCTCTTGAGCAGCTCCTTGAAGCCCATGCTTTCAAAGTACGGGAAGCCCACGCTCGACAGTTTGTGCCACGGATGATTCGGGTCCAGCTGGCGCTGGAAGCTCCAGACCACATCGTCGGCATTCATGTCGCGGGTCGGCTTGAAGTATTCGGTGGTGTGGAACTTGACGCCTTTACGTAGATGGAACGTGTAGCTCAGGCCGTCTTCGCTGATATCCCAGGATTCGGCCAGCGCCGGAATCACTTCGGTGGTACCGGGCTTGAAGTCTGCCAGGCGATTGAAGATGGTTTCGGCCACCGCATCGGCTGTGACTGCAGTCGTGTACTGGACCATGTCGAAGCCTTCGGGGCTGTTTTCGGTACAAACCACCAGGGGTTTGGCCGAGACACCGACAGCGACACTGAGCAACGCAGCCGCGATGGCCGCACGTAGGGGAAGCATTTTCATCAAGAACCCTCTGCAATCAGTTAAAGGACAAAAGCCCAACGGCCGACTCGTCAATGAATCAGCCGTTCGGCAGCGGCATTACAGGATGTTGAACGGAACCGTGGTCACGAGACGGAACTCGTTGATGCTGCCGTCAGCCTGGTTTTCGCTGGCACGGTGAGCGGTGTAGGTGCCGCGGATCGTGGTGGCCTTGAGCGGGCCGCTCTGCACGGCGTAAGTCGCGCCGATGCCGTATTCATAGTGGTGTTCGCCATCCTGGGACTGGATGCCGTCGTAACCCTTGCCGGCCACGCCGCCGTTGCCGGTGTAGTGAGTACCGTCGATACCCCAGCCGCGAGCCTGGTAGATGTTGAACTTCAGGCCCGGTACGCCGTATTCGGCCATGTTCAGGCCGTAGGCAACCTGGAACGATTTTTCGTTCGGGCCGTTGAAGTCCGACAGCAGGGAGTTGGCCAGGTAGATGCCGTTGGTTTCGTGCAGGTAGTCGAAGTACTCGTTACCGTTCACTTCCTGGTACGAGAAGGTCAGGGTGTGGGCCTGGTGGGTCAGGCCGAACGACAGCGAGTAGGTGTCGTTGTCGATATCGCCGATCAGGGCCTTTCCGGTTTCCTTGGTTTTGTAGTAGTTCAGGCCGGTGGTCAGGCTCAGTACCTGGCTGTCGCCCAGTACGTGAGAGGCGCCGAAGTAGTACTGGTTCCAGATGTCTTCAGCCTGGGTCGCCCAGAGGCTGGTGGTCAGGCTGGCGAGCGGGTTGTAGGTGATACCGCCGGTGTAGATGTGGTCGGTTTCGACGATGCCGTTGGCGTATTCGGTGCGGAATTTGCGCAGGCTTTCTTCGGTACGCGGTGAGTTGCGGTCGAAGGTGGCCAGGTCGAAGGCCAGGTTGTTCAGTTCTTCGCTGTGGATGGCCACGCCCTGGAAGCTCGAAGGCAGTGCACGGTTCCCGATCACGTCGACCATCGGGCTGCTGAAGTTCATGCGGCCGGCAGTCAGGGTGCTGTTGGAGACACGGGCCTTGACGTTGGCCAGGCCCAGCTTGCTCCACTGTCCTTGAGCGTCGCCGCCTTCCTTGGTCAGGGTGCGGTTGTTGCCCGCGCCTGGACGAGAGCCCGGTGCGCCACCGTTGTTGGACGCCAGGTCTTTGCGGTCCCGGTCCAGGGCAACGGCGTTGTAGGCGGCGACTTCAGTGCTGAAACCGACAGTGCCTTCAGTGAAGCCCGAGTTGTACTTGAGGATGGTGCCCTGGACCCAGTTGATCCGGCGATCGGTCGGGGTCGAAACGCCGTCTTTCTTGTAGGCGAACTTGGCGCCACGTTGCAATTGCTCGTTGGCGTACCAGTTACGCGTGGTGCCAGTGATCGACTGGCCTTCGACAAAGCCGGTGGCTTCGCTTTGGGCGCTTTTCTCGTTCACGGTAACCGGGGTGAAAGCCTGGCTTTGGGTTTCTGCGTAAGCCGTGGCGGTTACGCTGCTTATGGCCAAGGCCAATAACGCGGTGCTGCTCAGTTTCATGGGTAAAGCTCCTTACTTTCTTTTTTTATGCCGGTCTTTTTTTGTGATCCGGCTATTGGTTTAGAACTCATTCACGGCATCGCAAACGTTTGCTGCCAGCCAAATTGGCAAAAGACGGCAAAGCGTCTGCGTGAGGGCGGAAAATCCGCCCCCCGGCATTTCTGGCTAATCGGTTATTTTTCTATGCTGACACCCGAGAAAACATTGCGACCGAACGGGCTCACCTTGAACCCTTCGATTTTGGCGCTCAGCGGCTGGTTGACCGTTGAGTGGGCGACTGGCGTGATCGGCACCTGCTGCTTGAGGTACTGCTGCGCCTGTTTGTAGAGCAGGGTGCGCTGGTCACGGTCGGTGACGACCTTGGCCTGCTTGATCAGCTTGTCGTAGGCCGGATCACACCACATCGAGTAGTTGTTGCCGCCAATGGCGTCGCAGCTGTAGAGCGTGCCCAGCCAGTTGTCCGGATCACCGTTGTCACCAGTCCAGCCGATCAGGCTGATGTCGTGTTCGCCGTTCTTGGTGCGCTTGATGTACTCGCCCCACTCATAGCTGACGATCTTGACCTTGAGGCCGATCTTCGCCCAGTCAGCCTGGAGCATCTCGGCCATCAACTTGGCGTTGGGGTTGTACGGACGCTGGACCGGCATGGCCCAGAGGGTGATTTCAGTGCCTTCCTTGACGCCGGCAGCCTTGAGCAGCTCCTTGGCTTTTTCCGGGTTGTAGGCGACGTCCTTGATCGTGTCGTCGTAGGACCATTGGGTCGGCGGCATGGCGTTGACCGCCAGTTGCCCCGCACCCTGATAAACGGCATTGAGAATGCCTTGCTTGTTCACCGCCATGTCCAGCGCCTGGCGCACTTCGAGCTGGTCGAACGGCTTGTGGCGCACGTTGTAGGCGATGTAGCCGAGGTTGAAACCAGGCTTCTCGATCAGTTGCAGGGCCGGGTCGTTCTTCAGCGCGGTCACATCGGCAGGGCGCGGGTGCAGGGTGATCTGGCACTCGCCGGCCTTGAGTTTCTGCACGCGCACCGAGGCGTCGGTGTTGATGGCGAAAATCAGGTTGTCGAGCTTGACCCGGCTCGGGTCCCAGTAATGCTGGTTGCCGGTGTAACGGATGTTCGAGTCTTTCTGGTAGCTCTTGAACACGAACGGCCCGGTGCCGATCGGCTTCTGGTTGATGTCGCTCGGCTTGCCTTCGGCCAGCAGCTTTTCGGCGTATTCGGCCGAAAGGATGGCGGCGAAGCTCATGGCGATGTTCTGGATGAACGCGGCGTCCACGCTGTTGAGCGTCATGACCACGGTCAGCGGCCCGGTCTTTTCGACCTTGGCGATGTTCTTGTTCAGGCTCATGCCGTTGAAGTACGGAAACTCTGTCGGATAAGCCTTACGGAAAGGTTGTTGCGGATCGAGCATGCGATTGAACGTGAACAGCACGTCATCGGCATTGAAATCGCGGGTCGGCGTGAAGTACTTGGTGGTATGAAACTTCACCCCTTCGCGCAGGTGAAAGGTGTATTTGAGGCCGTCCTCGGAAATATCCCAGCTCGTGGCCAGGCCCGGTACGACGTTGGTCGCGCCTTTTTCAAACTCTGCCAACCGGTTGTACAGCGGTTCGGCGGCGTCGTTGTCGGTCGCAGTGGTGTACTGCGCCGTGTCGAAACCGGCGGGACTGCCTTCGGAGCAGAACACCAGGCTGTTGTTGGCGGCCTGGCTGATGGAAGTGGCGGCCAACAGGCCGGTGCCCAGCAATGCGGATAAAACCAAGGTATGGCGCATAACGCTTCCTTTTCTCTCAAAGTGTTGTCAATGAGCCGCCGTCCCGTCAGCGGACGTAGAGGCATCATTGATTTCAAGCCATGCACGCAGCAGTAACCGATGACCCACGCATGCACTGGTCGGATCCCGACGGTATGAGCCGCGGGTCCGGCAGTAAATGCGTAAAGTCCTAAAGGCTCGTAGGAAATGGCAACGCGTCCTCCCCCGATGCTGTAGTCAGCTGCGGATTTGGATGTAGGCAAATTCCTGCTTTCTCGTTAGATAAAGCTACGGCGACGTCAGAAACGTCGCCGTAGCAATGTCTTACTTGCTGACGCTGACGCCGTAGAAGGAGTTCAAGCCAAATGGGCTGATCTTGAAATCCTGCACGTTGGCGCGCATGGGTTGGAACACCGTCGAGTGAGCGATAGGTGTCATGGGCACAGCATCTTTGAGCACGTGTTGCGCTTGTTTGTAGAGCTCGGTGCGCTTGCCTTGGTCTGAAGTGCGCTTGGCTTGCTTGACGATGTCGTCAAACTTCTTGTCGCACCATTTGGAGAAGTTGTTGCCTTCCAGCGAGTCGCAGCCGAACAGCACGTTCAGCCAGTTGTCCGGATCACCATTGTCACCGCTCCAGCCAATCAGCATCGCCTGGTTCTCGCCACCTTTGGAGCGCTTGATGTACTCGCCCCACTCGTAGCTCTGGATCTTGACCTTGAGGCCGATCTTGGACCAGTCGGACTGCAGCATTTCTGCCATCAGTTTGGCGTTCGGGTTGTATGGACGCTGCACCGGCATCGCCCAGAGAACGATTTCGGTACCATCTTTCACGCCGGCTTCCTTGAGCAGCTCTTTGGCTTTCTCAGGGTTGTACGGCGCATCCTTGATGGTGGTGTCGTAGGACCACTGGGTCGGAGGCATGGCGTTGACGGCCAGTTGGCCAGCGCCCTGGTACACGGAGTCGATGATCTGTTGCTTGTTGACCGCCATGTCCAGTGCCTGGCGCACCTTCAGCTCGGCCAGCGGGTTCGCATCGGTTTGTCCCTTGACCTTGGGCATCACGTTGTAGGCGATGTAGCCCAGGTTGAAACCAGCCTGGTCAGGCAGCTTCAGGGTTTTGTCTTCACGCAGCGCCTTCAGGTCGGCCGGACGAGGGAACAGGGTGACCTGGCACTCGTTCTTCTTCAGCTTCTGGATACGTACCGACGGGTCGGTGGTGATGGCGAAGATCAGGTTGTCGATCTTCACGTCGTCAGGCTTCCAGTAGTCCTTGTTCCCGGAGTAGCGGATGTTGGAGTCTTTCTGGTAGCTCTTGAATACGAACGGGCCGGTGCCGATCGGCTTCTGGTTGATGTCGGCAGCCTTGCCTTCCTTGAGCAGCTGGGCAGCGTACTCGGCGGACTGGATCGAGGCGAAGCTCATGGCCATGTTCTGGATGAACGCGGCATCAACGTCTTTGAGGGTGAACTTGACAGTTTTGTCGTCGACTTTATCGATCTTGGTGATGTTGGTATCCATCCCCATGTCGGTGAAGTACGGGAATTCGGTCGGGTAGGCTTTGCGGAACGGGTCATCCTTGTTAATCATGCGATTAAAGGTGAACAGCACGTCGTCGGCGTTGAACTCACGAGTCGGCTTGAAATACGGGGTGGTGTGGAACTTGACGCCTTCACGCAAGTGGAAGGTGTAGGTCAGGCCGTCATCGGAGACGTCCCAACTGGTTGCCAGACCAGGAATAACGGCGGTGCCGCCGCGCTCGAACTGCGTCAGGCGGTTGAACATGGTTTCTGCAGAGGCGTCGAAGTCGGTTCCGGTGGTGTATTGACCTGGATCGAAACCGGCCGGGCTCCCTTCGGAGCAGAACACCAGGTTAGTCGCTGCTTGGGCGAACGGTGCGCTGGCTAGCAAGCTTGCGCCAACTAAGAACGGAATGACCGCGTGTTTAAGCATGGTGGCCTCATGATTTGTTGTCATTTTTGGAATTAGAGGACGACCTCGTGAGTCGTGCCTGCGGATACTTATGCAGGGGCCATACCCAATGCAAGATCCAGAGTGACTGCAAGCCTTAAACGGTGGTACGAACGTACCTTAATGTCGCATTTGTATAAATCCTGACTTATTTTACCGTTTGCGCGACATTTTCACGGTGCAAACGACGCACTTTCACGGTGCGTCCTGAGCGCAGGGTGCTCCCGATCAGGGCGGGGTGTTACTTATTTATACCCCGTTTTGTGAGGTGGGTATGGCGTGAATAAGAGTGGTTATTGTTGCACCGATAGTGGCCAATCAATCTCAGTTGCACCCGGTGCAACTGCCGGCTTTTCTCAGTGGACTCTCCAGTTATAGCTCATGCCTGAAAACAGCCCCCCCCTCAAAAAAAAAAAGAAACGGCGATCATGTGAGTGATCGCCGTTTTTTTTATTTAGAGGCTATCGAATCAAGGCATCAGCACTTCAATCGATCCATCGGCGGTCATGCTGACCTGGCTGGTGCCGGCTTCAACATCTGGCGTCACTGGTGCGGCGTCCATGGCGGCGGCTTTCATCATCATCGGCGCGCGCAGGTAAGGCTGTGGATAACCGTTGCTGTTGAGGTTCAGGTTGACGATTTTGTAGCTCTTGCCGCCGAGGGCGTCGGTGGCCAGTTGGGCGCGGGCCTTGAAGGCGGTCACGGCGTCCTTGAGCAGGGCGTCTTCGCTGGCTTTGCGGGTCGGGGTGGCGATGGCGAAGTCCATGCCGCCCATTTTCAGGTCGGTGAGCAGTTCGCCGGTCAGCTTCGACAGCGCGGCGAAGTCCGAGCTTTCCAGGCGCAATTCGGCGCGCTCGCGCCAGCCGGTGATTTTCTGGCCCTTGGTATCGTAGATCGGGTAGCTGTTGCGACTGCCCTGACGCAGGGTGATGTCCTTGACTTTCTTGGCCTGGGCCAGCGCCTTGTTCATTGCAGTGCTGACGTCGGCGGCGAGTTTGGCCGGGTCGCTGTTCTGTTCTTCGGTGTAGAGGGTCACGATCATCAAGTCGCGGGCCACTTCCTGACTGACTTCGGCGCGCAGGGAAATCTGGTTGTAATGCAGCTCGTCGGCAGCCAGGGCCGGGAGGCTGGCGACGGTGCCAGCACTCAGGGCGAGGAGGGCGGCGCTGCGGCGGAATCTGTACATGAAGGCTCCTTGAAAGGTGCGCAGGGGTATGGTCCGGGCCTGCGTGAAACCATCAGACTCTAGCTTTTATGTTCCGGTTCGCACAGTTACAACTTCTATACAGATCGAGGCACCTGTAGTCCTTGTAGGAGCTGGCTTGCCAGCGAAATCGGTGGATCATTCAAAATAAGCGTTGAATGACACGCAGCCCTCGCTGGCAAGCCAGCTCCTACAAGAGGCGTCTTGAAGCATTCCATGCGTGTGGCCGTTTGCCGCACTTTTGCCTGTCAGCCCCCGCGCTTGGTTATACTCCCTGCGATCCGCCTGGAGCGCTCATCAGGAGAGCTCATGCTCGCCCCCGTTCAAATCACTTCCGCCACTCGCCAGAACCTCTGGCGGCTGACGTTCATCCGCACCTTGGTGCTGGCCGCACAGGCCGGTTCCGTGGGCCTGGCCTACTGGCTCCAATTGCTGCCACTGCCCTGGTTTCAATTGGCCGCGACCCTCGGTTGTTCGATGCTGTTGTGCGTGTTCACGGCGATTCGCCTGCGTACCTCGTGGCCGGTGACCGAGCTCGAATACGCCGTGCAACTGGCCTGCGACCTGTTTATCCACAGCGCCTTGCTGTATTTCTCCGGCGGCTCGACCAACCCCTTCGTCTCCTATTACCTGGTGCCGCTGACCATTGCCGCGGTGACGTTGCCATGGCGTTATTCGGTGATCCTGTCGGGTATCGCGCTGACGATGTACACGCTGTTGCTGGCACAGTTCTACCCACTGCAAACCTTCCCGATCGCTCGGGAAAACCTGCAGGTGTACGGGATGTGGTTGAGCTTCGCCCTCGCCGCCGCAGTGATCACGTTCTTCGCCGCGCGCATGGCCGAAGAGCTGCGCCGTCAGGAAGAACTGCGCGCCATTCGTCGCGAAGAAGGCCTGCGCGATCAGCAACTGCTGGCCGTCGCCACCCAGGCCGCCGGTGCGGCCCATGAACTGGGCACGCCGCTGGCGACCATGAGTGTGCTACTCAAGGAAATGCGTCAGGACCACCATGACCCGATGTTGCAAGATGACCTGAGCGTGCTGCAGGATCAGGTCAAGTTGTGTAAAGAGACCTTGCAGCATCTGGTGCGCGCCGCCGAGGCCAATCGCCGGTTGGCGGTGGAGATGCAGGACGTCACCGATTGGCTTGATGAAGCCCTCAATCGCTGGCACCTGATGCGCCCGGAGGCCAGTTATCGCTTCCAGCGCCTCGGCCAGGGCGCGGTACCGCGCATGGCGCCGCCGCCGGACTTGACCCAGGCTTTGCTGAATCTGTTGAACAACGCCGCCGATGCCTGCCCCGAAGGGCTGCAAGTGACGCTGGACTGGGATTGGGAAAACCTCACCATCAGCATTCGTGACCACGGCGCCGGTGTGCCGCTGGCCATCGCCGAGCAAATCGGCAAACCGTTTTTTACCACCAAGGGCAAAGGCTTCGGCCTGGGCCTGTTTTTGAGCAAGGCCAGCGTGACACGCGCCGGCGGCTCAGTGAAACTCTACAGTCATGAGGAAGGCGGCACGCTCACCGAGCTGCGCCTGCCCCGTGTCGCCCGAGGAGACGAACATGAGTGAAGAGATCCAAGTCGAAGGCGAAGAACTGCCGCATTTGCTGCTGGTCGATGACGACGCCACGTTCACCCGCGTCATGGCCCGCGCCATGGCCCGCCGCGGTTTTCGCGTCAGCACTGCCAGTTCCGCCGAAGAAGGCCTGGAACTGGCCAAGGCCGATCTGCCGGATTACGCCGCCCTGGACCTGAAGATGGACGGCGATTCCGGCCTGGTGCTGCTGCCCAAGTTGCTGGAAATGGACCCGGAAATGCGCGTGGTGATCCTCACCGGTTATTCGAGCATTGCCACCGCCGTCGAGGCGATCAAGCGCGGTGCCTGCAACTACCTGTGCAAACCGGCGGACGCCGACGACGTGCTGGCGGCGCTGCTGTCCGAACACGCTGACCTCGACAGCCTGGTGCCGGAAAACCCGATGTCCGTGGACCGCCTGCAGTGGGAGCACATCCAGCGCGTGCTGACCGAGCACGAAGGCAACATCTCGGCCACGGCCCGTGCCCTGGGCATGCACCGTCGCACCCTGCAGCGCAAACTGCAGAAGCGTCCCGTTCGCCGCTGAACCTGCGCTGAACGAATGCAGGCCGTATCTCACGACAAACCGAACCGATCATCTATGATCGGTTCGTGCGTGTTCTTTTCTCTATCGAGCCTTATCCATGAATCAGAACGCTGAGTATTCTGCGGTCAACGACGCCGTGCGCGGGCAGTTTTTTCGCAAAGTGTGGGCGATGATCACGCCTTACTGGCGCAGTGAGGAGAAGGTCAAGGCCTGGACGCTGCTGATCGCGGTGATTGCGTTGTCGCTGATCAGTGTGGGGATCTCGGTGTGGTTCAACACCTGGTACAAGGATTTCTACAACGCCCTGCAAAAGAAGGACGAGGCGGCGTTCTGGCAACTGATCCTGTACTTCTGCGCGATTGCGGCGGTGGCGATCGTCGGTGCGGTGTATCGGCTCTACCTGACGCAGATGCTGACGATCCGCTGGCGGGCATGGCTTACGGAAAAGCACTTTGCGCGCTGGCTCGCCGACAAGAATTACTACCAGCTGGAGCAGGGCGGTTACACCGATAACCCGGACCAGCGGATTTCCGAAGACCTCAACAACTTCACCTCCAACACCCTTGAGTTGGGGATCGGGTTGCTGCGCAATATCGTCAGCCTGGTGTCGTTCTCGATCATTCTGTGGGGCGTGTCGGGCAGCATTGAAGTATTCGGCATCACCATTCCCGGCTACATGTTCTGGTGCGTGCTGGTTTACGCCGTGGTGGGCAGTTGGCTGACGCATTTGATCGGTCGTCGCCTGATCGGCCTGAACAACCAGCAACAACGCTTCGAAGCCGACCTGCGTTTCTCCATGGTGCGGATTCGCGAGAATGCCGAAAGCATCGCGTTGTACAACGGCGAGCCGAACGAAAATCGTCGGTTGAGCAGTCGCTTCGGGATGGTCTGGCATAACTTCTGGGACATCATGAAGGTGTCCAAGCGCCTGACATTCTTCACCGCCGGTTACAGTCAGGCCGCCATCATTTTCCCCTTCATGGTTGCCGCGCCGCGTTACCTCTCCGGAAAGATCGAACTGGGCGAGCTGATGCAAATCAGCTCGGCATTTGGCAATGTGCAGGAGAGTTTCAGCTGGTTCATCAGCGCGTACCAGAGCCTCGCTTCCTGGCGCGCCACCTGCGATCGTCTGCTGAGCTTCCACCAGGCCATGCGTGACAACGAAGAGCGTGCGCCGGCCATCGACGTACAGAATTCGGGCTCGGTGCTGAAGGTGCACAACCTCGGCCTCGACCTGGCTGAAGGTCGTCACCTGCTGACCAACGCCGACATGACCGTGGAGGAGGGCGACCGTGTGATGCTCAGCGGTCGTTCCGGCAGCGGCAAGTCGACCTTGTTGCGGGCGATGGGCCATCTGTGGCCGGCCGGCCACGGCAGTATTCGCCTGCCAGCGGCGCGTTACCTGTTCCTGCCGCAAAAACCGTATTTGCCGATTGGCACCCTGCGTGATGTTCTCAGTTATCCACAGGCTGGCGATATCTATCCGAACGAACGCTACGTGCAGGTCTTGGAAACCTGTCGCTTGCCGCACCTGATTGCCCGTCTCGACGAAGCCAACCACTGGCAGCGCATGTTGTCCCCGGGTGAGCAGCAGCGCCTGGCCTTCGCCCGTGCGCTGCTTTATGCACCGCAATGGCTGTACATGGACGAAGCGACCTCGGCGATGGACGAAGAGGACGAGGCCACGCTGTATCAGGCGCTGATCGACGAGTTGCCGGGGTTGAGCATTGTCAGCGTCGGCCATCGCAGCAGCTTGAAGCGCTTCCACCCACGGCACATCCGTATCGAGAATGGCCATCTGGTGGACCAGGCCGTGACCGCATAAACACCGAAGGTCCCTGTAGGAGCTGCCGCAGGCTGCGATCTTTTGATCTTGAAAAATCAAAGTCAAAAGATCGCAGCCTGCGGCAGCTCCTACACTTTTCACCGAATACACACAGGAGGTTTGCATGCGCACGCTTGAATTGGCTGGCGCCAGGGTCCCGGTTATCGGCCAGGGGACCTGGCAGATGGGCGAAGACCGTTCACGGCACACGGAAGAAGTCGCGGCCCTGCGCCTGGGTATCGAACTGGGCA